>DATMDI010000615.1:0-11370 GCA_035557875.1 Vicinamibacterales bacterium | reverse complement strand
TTTGGATGCGACGCCGGCTCGAGGCGCGCGATGTCCGCGGCGACGCGCGCGGTATCAGACTGCGCCTGCTCGAGCGACACGCCGGGTTTTCTCCGCCCGTACGCGAAGTAGATGCTCTCCCCCTTGTTCTGCCCCCGTCCCGATGGATCGAGGTAAACCCAGATGTCGGACGGCGGCCCCGTGGTGGTTCCGAAAAGCGGAAAGCGAAAATCCGGCGGCATCACGCCGGTCACGGTCAGCCGACGATCGTCGAGCGTAATCGACTTGCCAACGATGCCGGGGTCGCTGCCGAGGCGCGTCCACAACGAGGTCGAAATCACCGCGCCGCGCTCGTCGATGAACCATTGGCCCAGCCGCGGTGGCCCGAGATTCCGCGCCAGCGCCGGAGTGACGGCGGCGCCGTCCAGGTACTGCGGCTCGCCCGGCGCGGTCAGGTTGAAGTTGCCGAGCCGGAACCAGCCGAACACGTCGAAGCTCGTCGTCCGGGCCTGATACTCGATGAGATCGGGAAACGAGCTCGAGGAGTATTGACCGGGCTCGTTGGTTCTGGCGCCGTAAAGGGTGACGAACCGTTGGCCTTGGGGGTATGGGAGCGGTTTCAGCATCACACCGTTGATCACGGTGAAGATGGCCGTCGCGGCGCCGATGCCGACGGTAAAAGCCACAATCGCCAGGAAGGCGACGGCCTTTGCGCTTTTCCACGACCGCCAGACGTGAGTGAGGATCACGGCGGAGCTAATTCGTCGCTTGCTTCACCCACTGAGCGAGGAGGGCCCGCGCGTAGGCGCTCTGCGGCGTGGGTGCGATGACCTCGAACTGCAGCACCCGCGGCCCGCTGCGAAGAAAGACACCCTCCGCCGAGTAGGCCGTCCCCAGTCGCTCTGAGCGCGACACGTAGGACGCGCTCCCGAGCGAACCGCGCGACGGCCAGCACGCCGCGCTCACCTCGTCCGGGACGATGGCCGCCGGCCAGATGGCCACGCGTAACGCGACGGTGAAATCGCGGACGGAGACGGCGCTGCCCGCCGCCTCTGGCCTCGACAGTCTCGCACACGCGGTTGGACTGCCAGCCTCGACGAGCCAACCGACAGGGACGGGAAGCGAAGGCTGCGCGTCGCCGGCAGGTGTCTGCGACCATTCCATCCGCGCCGGCGGCTCGGGCTCTCGAATCAACGGCTGCGCCTCGAGGCTGGCGAGCGACTCGCGGAGAACGCCTTCGTTGAACGCGAGTTGATCCCGCGGGCCGACGAATCGGGCGACCAGTTTCTCGCGACCCAGGTCGAGAATCGCGTATGCCACGCCGGTTTCCCCGTTGGCACCGGCGGCGGCATGACCCGAAAGCATCGTCGCCGAGCCCGCCCGCGTCACGCGGCTCTCTTTGCCCGCTACCGAGAGACGCTCGAACGTCCGCGTCTGGAGCAACTCCTGTTCGAGCCGATCGAGCGTCCATGGCGAGGACACGCGATCGATTCTGAGCGCGATCTCGGACGCGGCGTGATCGGTCTCGAACCGCAGCCGATCAGGAGACACGTCGGCGAGCGCGTCGGGCAGCCGCATCGCGACGGCTTTTGCGTCGGAGCGCTGCATGCCGCCCAGCCGCAGCCGCCGCGTGGGCATCAACTGATCGAGCCCGCGCGACTCCAGGAAGTCTTTGACCTGATTGATCGGAATCGCAAACGCGATCCCGGTCGCGTCCTTCAGCCGGGATTGAATCACGCCAACCGCGAAGCCGTCCTTGTCGATGAGCGGCCCGCCGCTGTTGCCAGGGTTGACGTTGCCGTCGATCTGAACGAAGCGGCGGGTTCCGCTGTCGTTGGCGCGCAGCGACGAGACCGTGCCACTGGTCGTCGTGATCTCCGGCACCACGCTGGACAGGCTGTCGCGGCCGATGTTGAGCGTGCGCCCGAAGGGGAACCCCAAGGCCCGCACTGGCTGTCCGGAGGCCAGGACGTCGGAATCACCGAGCGGGAGGTAGGGCTGGTTCGTGCCGGTGACAAAGAGCAGCGCCAGGTCGAGGTCGGAACTGGTGGCTGCGATCAACGCTTCGACGCAGGCGGGTCCGGCGTTCCGGGCGGCAGAACTCTCGGGCGGGATGCACACTTCGATCTTCGACACCTTCAACGAGATGGCCACCTTCCTGAGGCCATCGTCCATCGTGATCTGGCTGTTGCTGACGACATGGTCGTTGGTCAGCACATGCCCGTCCGGCGAGATGACGAAGCCGCTGCCGGTCCCGATTTCGACTCGATCGAGGTCGAGCGTGCGCTTCTGGCCCAACTCGGTGATTTCGGCGTGAACAGAGCCGACGAGTCGAACGAGAACGGTGGCGTCGACCGGCGAGACGGCCCGCTCGGCGGCGCCGACGCGGCCAGGCTGGACGAACACGGCGAGCGCTACGAACGCGAGCATCGCTCTCATCAGGACGGCTGCAGGCACACTCTACAACGTTCACGGTCGCCGCCTCGTACGTCCCCCGGAGCCGGGCGCGAACTCGGGCACGAGGGTTGCTCGTTCGAGAGGGAACCCGCGTCTTTCGTCACCTCCGACGGACACGCGGAGCCCGGAAACGGCGCGACTGCCCTCTCCGCAGCACACTTCAGGAGTACCGATGGCGACCCTTGCGAAATCTTCGCCGCTGGCGGCGTTGATGACCCTTGCCCTTTTCGTCCCTGCAGCCGCACGCGCCCAGGATCAGCGCTTCCGCGCCTCGTTCGCCCCGGCGGCGACCGCCATGTCGGGTGATGCCGTGCTCGCGCTCGGCGGCACGTTCGGCTACCGCGCGTCGAAGAACTTGTGGTTCGAGGGCGATCTCACCTGGATCGATGCCGCGGCCGGCGGTCTTCGCGATCGCGACATCCGTTTCGACGGCTACTCCACGAGCCTCGCCAGCTACACGAGCATCGTGCGCGGGGGGGCCGGCAGGGTGGGCCGCGGCACGTTCCCCGGTCTCCCCAACTTCCCCAACTTCCCCAGCTTCCCCGGACTGCCCGTGCTGCCCATCCTCCCCGGCGGCATCGGTCAACTGCGGGCTTCAACCGACGGATCGACGATTGTCGGCACCATGGGTGTGCGGTGGGAACTCCCCGTCGAGACGGCCCGGTTCAGGCCGTACGTCGCGGGCGGGATCGGATTGAACAACACCGATCAGCGCTTCAGGCTCTCGGCGACGTCGATCTTCCCCGGGATCGACGAATCCGCCTCCCACACTGGCTATGCATTGAGCGGGGGCGTGGGCGCGAGCGTGCGCGTCGCGGGCCAATTGTGGGCCGACATGGACGCGAAGTACTTCCGGCTGTCGCAGGACCGCGATGTCATGCGGCTCGGTGGCGGCATCGCCTACCGCTTCTGAGCGGGGCGCTGTCGGCAACACCAGAGCGCACCGATCTAGTCGAGCGGTCTGACGTCTTCGGTGTCGCCATCGAGCGCGTGGCGCGCGATCGAGAGGCGGCTCGAGGCCAGGCCCAGCAGCGCGTCTACCACCCCGAGTGTTGGGTGAGATGCGGAATCGCGTCGGGCGCCGACACCAGAACGCTCGTGTCGACGACGTAGATTCTGGGGTGGTCCCGACTGACCTGACTCATCCCCGGAGCATCTGGACCCAGCTTAGTGGCCCAGTGCAACAGCGGCGTAAAGCTCCGTCATCGCAGGTTCATTCCGGGTGATGAGCGGTGAGTGCCGCCAGCAGCTTGCTTCGGAGTTCGTCCTCGAGAACGCCAGCTTCAGTACGTGTCACGTTCAGCAGGTGTCGGCACGGCTCCGCGTGACAGCCTTCGACCGTGACCAGCACCTCGACGCGACCGCCGCCGCCTTCAGTGGCGCTGACACCCGCGACCGAGAGTCGATCGTCGAGTGCGGTCGCCACTTCCCGGCTGATCGTCGCCACTCTGTCGAGGCTTATCGCCATGACTTCATGGTCTCAGACGGTCTCGCGGAGAACAAGATCTGACAGGGCGGCTCTGCCTTAGCGGGAGTCTGACCACTGGTCCCGCCGGGGCCGGGCCACTGCTCCCGCGCCTTACCGCTGGCTGAAATACCCGGCACCTCAGACTCAAACGGTGTTCGGTTCCGCCTCCAGAAACGTTCCCCACCTGAGGTTGGCGCCCTGCGCCCGACGATGCCACCTGTCCCTGTTCCTCGTCCTGACCCCGGAAGCGGTGGAGCGAGACTCCCCGCCGCCGGCGCGCCGCATGATGCCGCGAATCTGCTCGCGGCTCAGCTGCCGGCCGTGCGACGCGCCGTCGCGTTCGTGTGCCGCCGCAACCATCTCACCGTGGACGACGCCGACGAATTCGAATCGCACGTCCGGCTGAAACTGCTCGAGGACGACGCCGCGATCCTGCGGAAGTTCGCCGGGCGAAGCACCGTCTATACCTTTCTCTCCGTCGTCGTCCAGCGTCTCTACCTCGATTACCGGCGCGCGGCCTGGGGCACCTGGCGTCCCTCGGCGCAGGCCTCGCGCCTGGGCGCACTGGCCGTGCTCATCGATCGGTTGACCACCCGCGATGGTCACACGCACGACGAGGCGTATGAGATCGTCACCATTACCCACCGCGCCGCCCTGTCTCGGGGCGAATTCGATGCGATCGTCGGCCGGCTGCCGCAGCGTCAGGGCCGGCGCTTCGTGAGCGACGCAGCCCTCGCGGAACTGGCTGCCCCATCGCCGGGGCCGGACCAGGCGCTCATCGACGACGAGGCGGTCGATCGGGAACGGCAGGTCCAGGCCGCCCTGCGACGCGCCATGGCCGCGCTACCCGCGCAGGACCGCCTCGTGTTAACAATGCGGTATCTCGACGGCCGCACTGTGGCCGAGATTGCCAAGAATCTCCGCCTGGATCAGAAGGTGCTCTATCGCCGCGTGGACAAGCTGCTCGCCACGCTGCGCCGGCAGCTCGAAGCCGCGGGGATTGGTGAGAGCGCGGCTCGCGAAATCCTGGAGGCGTAGTCGCGCGCCGCGTCGCCGGTCGAATCGTTGCGGGCACATCCGTCTATGACATGAGGGCATGTCCGTGGACAACGAACGCGCCGGCTGTCCCGATCACGAGGAGCTCGCGTCCTACCTGGACGGTCGTCTTACGACGGAGGGAAGAGACGCCATCGAGGCGCACCTTCTCGAGTGCGCCGAGTGCCGGGCGGTTGTGGTTGACGCAGGTGCAATAGCCGCCGAGGGTCCGGCCACGGCGGACCCATCGGAGCGATGAATATTCAGGGGTTTTACGGGGGAGCCCGCTAGGAGCGCGGCTCGGAGGAAGCGAGCGGCACCGAGCCGAGCGCCTGGCGGAACGTACGCCACTCGTGCGCGTCGTAGTCGTACACCTGACACGCACGGGTCACCTGGAAAAACGAACGGAGCGACCAGCGCTCGACGATGACGTCGTCGATGTAGGTGGCTTCGATCCGGCGCTGCGCGGTCGGCAGGCTGCGAAACGGAATCCGCGGGTCGACGTGATGCGCACTGTGCACCGTGATGTTGTGCAGCAGCAGTTCGACCCACGTGGGCAGCTCCACGTGAACCGTCGCCCGGACCTGGCCGGCAAAGAAGCTCGACTCGCGCTTCGTGCGATACCAGGGCACGCGGGGATGCGTATGGTGGAGGAACGTCACGACCGAAAACATCACGTGAAAGATCCACCACGGCGCGACCACGATCGCGGCGGCCGCCACCGCCGGCGTCAGGCGCGGCCCCCCGGCGAGTACCGACCACCCTGGCACCAGCAGCCAGCAGACAGCGACGTTCGCCGTGAGATATGCCGCGACCAGCAGCCGATCCGCCATCAGGTGCCGAGCGTCGAGATAGCGGCGATCGCTCTCGCGCGGCATGGCCATGTGCTTCCACCAGATCTCGACGATCGAGTGGGCCCACAGCCCCCACCACGATCGATACAGGTGTTCGACCGCGCGGCGCCAGCGCGGCATCGCCCGGTAGGCGCGCGGCGTCACCGGGCGCCAGGAGTAATCGCACTCCGCCACGTTCGTCCAGCCGTGGTGCAGGTGATTGTGGCCGCGGATCCAGGGCGTGAACGGGTACCACGAGGGAAGGAAGCAGAGCGTCGCGAGCACGCGGTTCATCCCGCGTGACCCCGCCAGACTGCCATGCGCGGCGTCGTGCGCCAGGGCGAACAACATCGCCACCGCGACGCCTGCGACCGCCACCGCAACCACTTTGACGCTCCACCACGGCGCGAGGACCACCGCCGCGACGGCGCCGTAGAACAACAGGAAGTCGGCCGCCGCGAAGAGCGCACCGAGCGTCGTCGAGGGACGCGGTGCCTCTGGCGATGCCAGCGCCCGGAGCTCATGCCCCTTCGGCAGGGGCGGCGCCGCCGCAACGCGCAGCGCCTGGCCCGTGCTCATCGGCGCACCACCCGCATGTAGGTCACGTGCCGATTCTCGTCGGCGAACTGCTCGATCGAGGCCACCTCCGCCGGGGCGATGCGGTCGGCCAGCGCGCGGACGTCTTCGGGCGATCGGTAGATCAGCCGCCAGTCCATGATCGATTCCATGAAGGCCGCGTCGTACGTGTCGGGCGTGAAATTGGCGATAAGCAGCCGGCCGCCCGGGCCGAGCGCTCCGAAGAGGGCCGTCGTGAGCGTGCGGGCGAGGTCGTCTTCGAGGTAGTCGTAGAGGCCCGCCGCGTAGACGAGATCCTGGTTCTCGAATCGCACGGTGCGACGCAGCAGATCGCCGATCGTGGCCGGCCGCGTAGACACGCGATATCGCCCGTACTGCTGCTCGATACAGGCGAGGCTGTCGCGGTCCTGGTCGATGGCGGTGATCTCCACCGTACCGGCTCGCGCCGCCGAGCTCCATTCGATCTCGCGCAGATGCCCGCTCGCGACCGAGAGCACCCGCGGGTGCGGCCGGATGGCGGCGACACTGTCGATCTCGCGGGCTAGAAACGCGCGGCGGGTGCGGACGCTCTGAAAGCACGGCGAGTCGAACTCGTAGCCGTAGAGCATGCCGCCGAGCGGCGAGAGGTCGTCGCCCGGATGGGCCTTGCCGTAGATCAAGTCCATCAGGACGGCATCGCCCGCGTAGCCGCGCGGCTTCTCGAATGCCCTCCGGGTGAACGGCGATTCGAGCAGCAGCTCGTGCAGCGGATGCCGCCTCACCTGCTCGCCGACGAGCGCCCAGTCGGCGGGCGGCAGCGTTGAACGGAGCTCGCGGAGCGAGCGGCGGAGACCGGCCATCGCCTGGTGAACGTGCCCGGCGGTGATCGCGTCGCGTGTGGTGTCGAGGACCTCTGTGGTGGCGGGAAGGCGGGCCAGAGTTGTCATGGGCATGTCCTTGCCCACGTAGACGGACGCGCTCGGCGTTTTCGCGATTCGGGACCGGACTACTCGATGGCGTCAGCGGATGGTGACTTGCAACCGATCGGCGACGAGTCCGGGCTTTGGATCGTTCCTACCCGGAGGTCAGGGCTTCAGGGTGAGGGTCAAGAAATAAGGGGTTCACCCGGAGGACGCTCGCACGGTCGAGCGCGCGGGCAGCACGCGCCTGACACCGGTCACCATGCCGAGCACCAAGGCCCCCGCCATGATCCCGGTCACCCCGTCGAATGCAATGAGCATCAGCGCGCGGAGCGTGTCGCCCACGCCGAGCAATTCCGCCAGGCCGCCGGCGAACCGCTCGAAAGCGTGGTGCAGCGGCGGGATGCCGTGGACGAGTATGCCCCCGCCCACGAGGAACATGGCCGCGGTGCCGGCCACGGACAGCCCTCTCATCAGCCAGGGTGCGCCCGCAAGAATGGCACCCCCCGCACCGCGTTGCATCCGGGCAAATGCCGTTTGGCCGCTGCGCAGACTGAGGTGCTGCCCACCGTCGTCGAGCTTGACGATGGCGCCCACGAGCCCGTAAACGCCCACCGTCATGATGACGGCGATGGCGGTCAACACCAGCACCCGGGTCCCGAACGTGGAGTTCGCGACCGTCCCCAGCGTTATGACGATGATCTCGGCCGAGAGTATGAAGTCGGTGCGCACGGCGCCCTTGATCTTGTCCCGCTCGATCGCGACCAGGTCGGTCGCGGGGTCGGCGAGCGCATGCATCAGTTCGGCTTTGTGCGCCGCGTCCTCCGCCTGGTTGTGGAGCAGCTTGTGCGCAATCTTCTCGAACCCCTCGTAGCAGAGGAAGGCGCCCCCGATCATGAGCAGCGGAGTCACCGCCCAGGGCGCTACGGCGCTGATAGCCAGCGCCCCCGGCACCAGGATGGTCTTGTTGATGGCGGATCCCCGGGCCACTGCCCACACGACTGGCAGTTCGCGGTTGGCGCTGACGCCGGCCACCTGCTGGGCGTTGAGCGCGAGGTCGTCGCCCAGCACCCCGGCGGTCTTCCGCATGGCGACCTTGGTGAGCAGCGCCACGTCGTCGAGACCCGTGGCGATATCGTCGAGCAGAGCGAAAAGGCTGGATGCCATGGTCCTACTGTGCGCGCGCGTCCGACGACAGGTTACGGCTGAGGCTACAGCATTTCGACGCCGGCTGCCTGTGCTACAACCTCGGAGTTGAACCGGACCACACTCACCACCGTCGCGATGGGCACCGCGAGCGTCATGCTCGCGCATCAGGTGGCCTCGAAGGCGTTTCGAGACGCCACGTTCCTCGGCGCGTGGCCGGCCACCGCCCTGCCGATCATGACACTCGCGACGGCCGCGCTCGTGCTGGCGATCGTCCCGCTGTTCTCGCGGCTGCTCGCCCGCTTCTCCCCTCTCGCGATCGTCACGGCGGGTTTCGCGGCGAGCGCTGCCGGGCATCTGCTCGAGTGGGCTTCGTACGGCACCGGGCGCCCGATCGCGGTCGTCATCTACTTTCACCTCGCCGGCGTGAGCGCCTTGTTGCTATCGGGGTTCTGGTCGCTCGTCGCCGAGCGATTCGACCCGGCAGCGGCACGCGCCGCGTATGGCCGCATCGCCGCCTCCGGCACCCTGGGCGGCGTCGCCGGCAGCGTGGCCGCCGACCAGGTGGCGGCCACCGCGAGCCTGGACGCTGTGCTGCTGCTGCTCGCGTCGCTGCATCTCGGCTGCGCGCTCGGCCTCATCGCCCTCCGGCGCGCGCCGGCGCTCCTTCTCCGGCAACCGGAAGCCGGGGGGCGCACCGCCACCGCCCGCGAGTTGATTCGCACCCCATACATCCGCACGATGGCACTGCTGGTCCTGTTGACGACAGCAGGCTCGGCAGTGCTGGACTACCTGTTCAAGTCGCACGCCACGGCATCGGTCGGCACTGCCGGCCTGCTGCGCTTCTTTGCGGTCTACTACGGTGGCGTCCAGGTGCTCTCGTTCCTCTTACAAGCGAACTCGAGCCGCGCGCTCAACGGTCTCGGTATCGGCGGCTCGATTCGGACGCTGCCGGCTGGCGTCGGGGTCGCAGGCACGCTCGCACTCCTTTTCCAGAGCTGGCCGATCATCGCGGCGCTTCGCGCCACCGAATCGTTGCTCCGGGCGTCGGTCTTCCGCAGCGCCTACGAGCTGCTCTTCGTGCCGATGGATGCCCAGGAGCGCGGCAGGGTGAAGACCTTTCTCGACGTCACCTGCGACCGCGCCGGCGAAGCGGCGGGCGCCGTACTGGTGCAGCTGCTGCTGATCGTGCCTCTGGCCTCGGTCACCGCGAGCCTGCTGACGATCGTCCTGCTCGTCGAGGCCGCGGCGTTCTGGCTGGGACGCCGGCTCGATCCGTTGTATCTCGGCGTGGTCGAGACCCAGCTCCTCCGCCACCGCGACACACCGGCGGTGAACCTGGTGTCCGAGCAAGGGTGGTCGGTGCTGCTTCCGGCGGCGGCCGCTCCGGCCACGCTCGCCGCCGCGCCGGCAACACCGGCCGTGTCAGCATCCCATGCGCCGCCGCACGCGGACGCGCGGCTCGAGCTGCTCGCGGAGCTGCGGTCTGGCAACGCGGCGCGAGTGTCGGCCGCGCTCGTACGCACCTCGGAGTTCGACCGTATGCACGTCGCGCACATCATCGACCTGCTCGCCTGGGACGAGGTGCTGACTGCCGCCCGCCAGGCGCTCGAACGTTCGGCGGCGCACGCCAGCGGCATGCTGACCGACGCCCTGCTCGAACCGTCGACCGACTTCGCCATCCGCCGGCGCCTGCCGCGCATCCTGGCCACGTGCCCCACGTCTCGCACGCTCGACGGTGTCGTGCGCGGCCTCGACGACGGCCGCTTCGAGGTGCGCTATCACTGCGGCCGCGCCATCAACCGCATGCTGGCGCACGCGCCGCAACTGCGCGTCGATCACGCGAGGATCATCGCGGTCATCGAGCGCGAACTGTCGGTGCCGCCGCAGGTCTGGCACGGCTACCGGCTGCTCGACCGGCCGGACATCGAGGGCACCGGCGGCGACGAACCGGAGCCCGCTGGCGAAACGTCACGGAGCCTCGAGCACGTCTTCGCGCTGCTTTCGACGATCGTGGCGCGCGAGCCGCTCGACGCGGCGGTGCGCGGCATCAGCTCGCCGAACCCGGGCGTCCGCGGACTGGCCGTCGAATATCTCGACCAGGTGCTGCCCGCGGCGGTGCTGGAACGGCTGCGCGCGCTGATGGCAGCTACACCGTCCGCTTCCGATGCTCCTTCGCAATCTGGCTCGCCACCGCCAGCCACGCGATCGTCAACACCACGTTGATGCCGGCGAACGCCGCCGTGCTCAGCGCCACCACTTGCCCGACGTAGACCGCGCCCGCCGACACCACGTCGCCCGTGCGTGTGAAGAACGTGTCGACGGCCGCCTTGGCCTTGTACTTGGCCTCGCGGCTGGTCGGCAGGAAGAGCGCCTGACGCAGCGTGTTCTGAATCGAGTAGTCGACGCTGTTCTCGAGGATCTTGCCGATCCGTACGACCGCGAGGAACGGCGCGGCGAGGATGATCGAGTAGTTGATCAGCGCGATGACCGGAAGGACGAACAGCCCTCCGCGCACGCCCATCAGCCGGATCACACGCGAGGTCGCGAAGAGTTGGAGCAGCAGGCCCACCAGGTTGACCATCGCGCTGATCGAGCCGGAGAACGCGGTCACGAACTGCCGGCTGTCGGCCACTGCGGCCTCGCTGGTCCCGAACCGCGCCACCGCCTCGGACACGATCAGGCGATTCAGGACGTAGCCGCCGGTCGTGTTGACGACGTTCAGCAGCACGATGAGCACGGCGATCCACAACAGGTAGCGATCGCGCAGGATCAGCTCGAAGCCGCCTTGCGGTCCCAGGGTCTCCTCGGCGACAGCCCTGGCCTCCGGATGCGCGTAGCGCGCCTCGCGGGTGTTGACGATCAGGGTGGTCCCGAGCGCCGCCATCAGCACGCACGCGCCCATGAACATGAGCGTGTAGGGCGTGTAGTTCAGTCCCTGAACCAGAGGGGCCACGGCCGCCGCTCCGACCCACGC
>DATMDI010000614.1:0-10801 GCA_035557875.1 Vicinamibacterales bacterium | reverse complement strand
ATCGAGCAGGCCGAGAACACGCCCGGCGTGCTCGCGCCGGTTGCGGCCGTCCGGACCGTGTCGGGCACCGCACGCGTCTTCGTCGTGGCGAACGGGCGCGCCGAGGAACGCCTGGTCACCACCGGGCAGGCCGTGGGCGATCTGGTGGAGATCACCACCGGTCTGAAAGCCGGCGAACAGGTCGTCACGACCAACGTGAACCAGATCGTGGACGGCGTGCGCGTCGCCGCCACCGCGTCCGCCGGGTCGTAGCCGGGACACGAGGGAGCCGTCATGCAGTGGCTAGCTGAACTCTGCGTCCGCCGTCCGGTCTTTGCGTCGGTGCTCATCCTCTCGCTGACCGTCGTCGGCGCGTTCGCCTTCGGACAGCTCGGCGTGGACCGGCTGCCGACGGTGGACTTTCCCACCGTCACGGTCACGACGCGTCTGCCGGGCGCGGCGCCCGAGCAGGTGGAGAGCGAGGTCACCGACAAGGTCGAGGAAGCCGTCAACACGATCAGCGGCATCGACCAGCTCAGCTCCAATTCCGCCGAGGGCATCTCTCAGGTGGTGGTCACGTTCCGCCTGGAGAAGAACGCGGACGTGGCGGCCCAGGAGGTGCGCGACCGCATCAACCGCATCCTGCCGCTGCTGCCGCGGACGATCACGCAGCCGACGATCGAGAAGCAGGATCCGGACGCGGCGCCGGTCCTGACGATGGCGGTCAGCGCGAAGAAGCCGATCCGCGACGTCACCGAGTACGCCGACAAGGTGCTGCGGCGCCGGCTCGAGAGCGCCGATGGCGTCGGGCAGGTGCTGGTGATCGGCGGGCGCAAGCGCCAGGTCAACGTATGGGTCAACGCCGACCAGTTGCGCGCCTACAACCTGACGGTGAACGACGTGTCGCGGACGATGCAGGCGCAGAACGCCGACATCCCTGGCGGCCGTATCGATCAGGGGCCGCAGTCGATCACCATGCGCACGCGCGGGCGCGTCGAGTCGCCCGAGGAGTTCGGCCAGCTGGTGATGCGGCAGGTGGACGGCCACCCGGTGAAGATCGGCGACGTCGCCCGCATCGACGACGGGGTCGCCGAGGCGACCACGCTCGCCAACATCGACGGTGAGCCCACGGTGCTGTTGCAGATCCGCAAGCAGTCGGGCACCAACACGGTGGAGGTGGTGCGCAACGTCCGGGAGCGGCTCGAGGACGTGCAGGCGGGTCTGCCGCCCGGGTACTCGATCCGGATCGTGCGCAACCAGGCCGACTTCATCGAGGCCTCGATCCGCAGCGTCGAGGAGCACCTGGTCGTCGGGTCGCTGCTCGCCGCCTTCGTGGTGCTGATCTTCCTCGGCAACTTCCGCTCGACGATCATCGCCGCGATCTCGATCCCGACCTCGATCGTCGCCACCTTCGCCCTGATCTGGTACATGGGCTTCACGCTCAACATGCTGACGATGCTGGCGCTGACGCTGGCAGTCGGCATCGTCATCGACGACGCCATCGTCGTGCTCGAGAACATCTACCGGTTCATGGAAGAGAAGGGCATGCCGCCGATGCAGGCGGCGGTGGAAGGTACGCGCGAGATCGGCCTCGCGGTGCTCGCCACCACCCTGTCGCTCGTCGCGATTTTCGCGCCGGTCGGCTTCATGTCCGGCATGGTCGGCCGCTTCATGCGGAGCTTCGGCCTGACCATGGCGTTCGCGGTGATGGTGTCGCTGCTCGTCAGCTTCACGCTCGTGCCGACGATGTGCGCGCGCTGGCTGAAAGTGAAGCCTCGCCGTGAGGACGAGGAGCATCACGTTCACGACTCCAAGCACTCGGCGGTGTTCGGGCCGATCGATCGCGTCTACACCCGGATGCTGGAATGGTCGATGGCTCATCGCGGCCTCGTCGCCGCGGTGGCGGTGCTGGTGCTGTTCTCGAGCGTGCCGATCTTCCGCATCGTCAACGTCACCTTCACGCCCCAGGACGATCAGTCGGAGTTCGACGTCAGCCTGCGGGCGCCCGAGGGGCAGAGCCTCGAGGGCACGGAGGTGCTGGCCAACCGCGTGGCCGCGGCGCTTCGGCGCATTCCGGAAGTGAGCTTCACCATGGTGACGGTGGCCGGCGACTCTGCCGGCACGTTGAATACCGCGGGCATCTACGTCCGGCTCAAGGATCTCGGCGAGCGCGACCGCGATCAGTTCGAGATCATGGACGAAGTGCGCCGCGAGGTGCTGCCGCCTCTGACGACCAACGGGGTGCGCGCGTCGCTGCAGGCGCCGGGCATCGCCGGCGGCGGCGGTGGCGGCGGCGGGCAGGCGCAGGGCGACGTGATGTTCGTGATGCAAGGGCCGCGGCTGGACGAACTGCAGCGCGCCAGCGACACGCTGGCGGAGCGGGCCCGGAAGATTCCCGGCCTCGTGGACGTGGACACGTCGCTGCGCACGGGCAAGCCCGAGGTGTCGGTGCGGCTCGATCGCCCCAAGGCCGCCGATCTCGGCGTGCAGGGATCGGACGCGGCCGAAGCGCTGCGGCTGCTCGTGGGCGGCGATCAGGTGACCACCTACAACGAGGCGGGCGAGCAGTACGAAGTGCACCTGCGGGCCGAAGGCCAGAACCGCGACTCCGAGAAGGCGATCGGCCGGCTCACCGTACCGTCGGCTCGGCTCGGAAGCGTGCCGCTCGAGAGCATCGCCAGCTTCACCCGCAGCGAGGCGGCGTCCGACATCCGCCGCCTGAACCGCCAGCGGCAGGTGACGGTGGCCGCCAACATGCTCCCGGGGACGTCACAGAGCACGGCGCAGGCGCTCATCTCCGAGGAAGCGGCCAAGCTCGGGCTGGGGTCTGAGTACCGGATGGGCTACACGGGCCGCTCTCGTGAATTGAACCGCACCGCGAGCGCGTTCTTGCAGGCCCTGGCGTTGTCGCTCATCTTCATGTACCTGGTGCTGGCGGCGCAGTTCGAGTCGTGGCTGCACCCGGTGACGATCCTCCTGTCGCTGCCGCTCACGCTGCCCTTTGCGCTGATCTCGATCGTCATCTTCGGCCAGTCGCTCAACATCTTCTCCGCGCTCGGCATGCTGGTGCTGTTCGGCGTGGTGAAGAAAAACTCGATTCTGCAGATCGATCACGCCAACCAGCTCCGTGAGGCGGGCCTTGACGCCAGGGCGGCCATCATCCAGGCGTGCCGCGACCGGCTGCGGCCCATCCTGATGACGACGTTCGCCTTCGTGGCCGGCATGATCCCGCTGGTCGTGACCACCGGAGTGGGCTCGGCCACCAATCACGCGATCGGATACGTCGTGATCGGCGGGCAGACGCTGGTGCTGGCGCTCACGCTGGTGGTGACCCCGGTGACCTACTCGCTGTTCGAGGATGCCCGCGAGCGCCGCATCATGGTCCGCGGCTGGAGCTGGATGCGCTCGAAGCTGCCGCTGCAGGGCTCGCAAGGCTACGCCCCTTGAATCTCCGGCTTCGCCTCGCTCGCGCAGTGTCTACTTGCCCGCACTTCGTGCGGGCGTTTCGCGTGGGTACAACTTAAGGCGGTGGCCGGGTTCGACCTCGACGCCTACCTCGCGCGCATCG
Organism: Vicinamibacterales bacterium; assembly: GCA_035557875.1. GTDB lineage: Bacteria > Acidobacteriota > Vicinamibacteria > Vicinamibacterales > UBA2999 > DASYRM01. The sequence continues at coordinate 7,254 of DATMDI010000614.1, read as the reverse complement.
GCTGGCCGGGCGTACGTGGCCGCGGGTCTTCAGACCCGCCCCAAGGAACGGCCTTGTCCAGTGGGTCCCGGTCTTTAGACCGGGACGCTATTGCCGCTCTCCTGCAGGCCCACATGGCGGCCATCCCGTTCGAGAACCTCGACGTGCTGCTCGGCCGCGGCATCCGCCTCGATCTCGAAAGCGTGACCGCCAAGCTCGTGACGGCGCGGCGCGGCGGCTACTGCTTCGAGCACGGGACGTTGTTCCAGGCCGCGCTCGGGGCGCTGGGGGTCGCGGCCACGGCGCACGCGGCGCGCGTGCTGCTCGTCGTGCCCAAGGCCGAGGCGCCCCGCACCCACATGTTCCTGACCATCGAGGACGGCGGCACCACCTGGGTGCTCGATCCCGGCTTCGGCGGCCAGGGTCCGCTCGTGCCCGTGCCGCTGATCGAGGGCGAGGAGGCCAGGCGCGGCCCCGATGTGCATCGCCTGCTGCGGCGTGACGGCGAGTGGGTGCTGGAGGGGCGGGTGAACGGCGTGATGACCGCCCTCTGGACCTCGTCGCTCGAGCCGCAGTTCCCCGTGGACTTCGCCCTGGCCAACCACTACGTCGCGACGTTTCCGGAATCGCCGTTCGCCACCCGGCTGATGATTCGCGCGCTCACGCCCGGCGGCCGCGTCTCGGCCATGAACCGCGACGTGACGGTGCTGCGTGACGGGATCGCGGAGAAGCGCCAGCTTGCCACTCGCGCCGAGCTGCGGGCGCTGCTGGCGCAGCACTTCGGCTTCGACCTGCCGGAGGTCGATCGCCTGCGGGTGCCCTCCGTGCCCGAGTGGGCCTGATGTCCTCGACGCCTGCCATCCACTTCCTGCGTAAGCACGGGGTCGCTTTCACCGAGCATCCCTATCGCTACGAAGAGCACGGCGGGACGCGGGTGTCGTCGCGTGAGCTCGGTGTGGACGAGCATGCGGTGGTGAAGACGCTGGTGATGGAGGACGAGGCGAAGCGGCCGCTGGTCGTCCTGATGCACGGCGACCGCGAGGTGTCCACCAAACAGCTCGCACGGCAGACCGGGCACAAGACCATCGAGCCGTGCGCCCCGGCCGTGGCCGAGCGGCACACCGGCTATGCGGTCGGCGGCACGTCGCCCTTCGGCACGCGCAAGCCGCTGCCGATCTTCGTCGAGCGCACGATCCTCGATCTGGAGCGCCTCTACATCAACGGGGGACGCCGCGGCCTGCTCGTGGGCGTGGCGCCCGGCGATCTGACGCGCGTGCTCGGCGCCACCCCCGTCGAGGTGGCGCTATGATCGCGCGCTCGCGTTGCGCGATCGGGTAGCCCTTACATCCCGGCCGTCCAGCGCTTTGCTCGGCCGTTGCGCGCGGCTGAGCGGCGATCTCGTTGCAAGTGAACGTCGATCCCGATCCCGGCACGCCCTCTGCACTCTCATCTCTCGCGACTACCTGAACGGAGGAGAAGCCCATGAAGAGATGGATGGCGACCTGTGCGTTCGCGGCCGCGATTGCGGCTACCGCCCACGCCCAGGACAGCACCGTGACCACGCGTACGCAGGTCAAGGCCGACGACGCGAAAGCGATCACGGCGACAGGGTGTCTCGTGCCGGGTCTCGCGCCTGGCGCGTTCGCGCTGCGCGGCGGGATCACTGCGCGCGGCGAAGAAGTAACCAGCAAGACGCAGACGAAGACCGAGGTCGATAGCGACGAGGCGCGCGTGCGCACCGAGACGCGCACGAAGGCCGAGGGCGACCACAATCGGGTGAACCACGGCGCCGCGCTGCTCTACGACCTGAGCCCGCGGGCCGGGGTCGACCTGACGCCCCACATCGGACAGCAGGTGCAGCTCACCGCGATCGTGCTCGATCGTGGCAAGGGCGACGCCGACGTGAAGATCAAGGAAGAGACGAACGTCGACCGCGAGCACGGCAAGGACGGCAAGTCCACGACGGAGTCGAAAATTACCGTCGATCGTGGCAACGGCCCGCGCCTCAACGTGATCTCGGTGAAGTCGCTCGGCCAGCCCTGCACGTAAGCCGTCACACCACCGCAGCCTGGCGCGAGCCGCGATGGCGGTCCGGAGGTCACTCCCGGGCCGCCATCGTCGTGTACAGCGGCGAAACGGGGTAAGCTTCGCTCCATCGGAGGCATCCCATGAGAGTTGTCGCTCCCTTCTTTGCGGCCGTTTTCTTTGCCGCCGTCTTCGCACTCGCGCTGACCGTGCCGCTGCCGGCGCAGCAGCCAGCCCCGGCGCCTGCCGCGCCCGCGGCGCCGGGCTTCACGCTCACCATCGGCGCCTGGCCCGACGGTGACGACATTCCTTTGAAGTACACGCAGGCGGTGGCCACGCCCGTGTCGCCAGCCCTGTCGTGGAGCAACGTGCCCGCCGGGACGCGCAGCTTCGTCCTGCACTTCCACGATCCGGACGTTTCGATCAACCGGACCACCGCAACGCAAGTGCACTGGCTGGTGTGGGGCATTCCCGGCACCGCGACCGGCCTGGCGGAGAACGTCCCGCAGGGGCCACAGCTTCCAGACGGCAGCCGCCAGATCAGTGCGTCGGGACAGATCTACCGCGGACCGGGTGCCCGCGCCGCGGGCCCGAAGCACCACTACACCTTCGAGGTGTATGCGCTCGACACCACGATCGACGTGCCGATGGGGGCCAACGAGCAGGAGACCCGCACCGCGGTGATGGCGGCAATCCAGGGCCACATCCTCGGCAAGGCGGTCTACAGCGGGCTGTTCAAGCGTCCACAGTAGCAACGACCTGCGTCAGCCGGAGGGTTCGATGCGAAGCCACTGCCTCTGCCTCGTGGCCATGGTGATGGGGTGTGCTGGTGCCACCGTGGCCGGGCACCACTCGTTCGTCGCGCAGTTCGACGGCAACAAGCCGATCACCCTCCGCGGGCCGGTCACGAAAGTCGAGTGGCGGAACCCGCACATCTGGGTCTATCTCGACGTGCGCGGCCCCGACGGGACGCTGACGCCATGGCAGTGCGAAGGCGGCGCGCCCAACGCGCTCACACGCCAGGGGTGGACGCGCAATACCTTCACGCTCGGCGAGGAGATCACCGTCGAGGGCTGGCTGGCGAAGGACGGGACGCCGACCTGCAATGCGAAGTCGTGGAAGCTGGCCGACGGCCGGACGGTGCTGGCCGGGTCTTCGGCTGGCGGCGAGGCCACGCCGCCTCCACGATAAAGGGGAAGCCATCATGACCGCACGCGTTGTCGCCTGGCCGGTCTTCCTGCTGGCGTGCGCCGCCGCTCTGCTGACGCCCGCGCCCGTCCGCGCCCAGGCTCCGGCTGCTGGCAGCGGCACGCCGGTACCGCGCACCGCCGACGGCCGCGCCGATCTCTCGGGCGTCTGGAACAAGCGTCTCGTGGTCAACACTGGCGCGATGGTGGAGCCGCTGCCGTTCACGCCCGAGGGGCTGAAGGCCTTCAACGACGTCTGGAATCACATCGATCCCACGAGCCGCTGCATCTTTCCCGGTGTGCCGCGCGTGAACACGTCGCCGTACCCGATGCAGATCGTGCAGCTGCCAGACAAGGTCGTCTTCCTCTACGAGTACATGCACAACTACCGCGTGATTTACACCGACGGCCGCGGCCATCGTCCAGCCTGGGAGCCGTCGCTGATGGGCGATTCGATCGGCCGCTGGGAGGGCGACACGCTCGTGATCGACACCGTCAACCTCACCGACCGCACCTGGCTCGACGATCACGGCAACCGCCACAGCGACGCGCTCCACGTGATCGAGCGCTGGCGCCGCACCGGCGCCAGCGAACTGTCGTACGAGGAGACCATCGACGACCCGAAGTTCTACACCAGGCCCTGGACGGTGAGCTGGACGATCCCGCTCGCGCCGAAGGAGTGGGTGGTGATGGAATACGCGTGCACCGACAACAACAAGGACCTGTACGACGGCCACCTGCAGAACGGGCCGCTCGACGGCTCGCTGCGCAACGGGTCGGCCATCGGCCCGCCGGCACCCCCGCGCCGGTGAGCCCGGAGGAACGAGACCGTGCCGGTGCGATCTGAGCCGCTGACCCGCCGCCGCCTGTTGCGCGACGGGGTCCTGGCGGCCAGTGTGTTGGCGCTGCCGCTGCGATTACGGGCCGACGGTCCTGGGCCGGTGATGACCGCGCTCAGCGCCTACATGGCCGCGGCACGCGAGGGCACGCTGCCTGCGGCCGTGATCGAGCAGGCGTCGTTTCACGTGCTCGACACCGTGGCCGCCATGGTGTCGGGATCGGAGCTGGCGCCGGGCCGCGCCGCGCTGGCGTTCGCCCGCGCTCAGCCGGGGCGTCCCGTTGCGACCGTGGTCGGCTCGACGCTGCTCACCGGACCGATGGAGGCGGCGCTCGTCAATGGCGTGCTGGCGCACTCCGATGAGACCGACGACTCGCACGGACCGTCGCAGTCGCACCCTGGCGCGGCCATCGTGCCGGCCGCGCTGGCGGTGGGGGAGGCGCTCGGCGCAACCGGGCGGCAGTTCCTGCGCGCCGTGACGCTCGGATACGACGTCGGCACCCGCGTGACGATGGCGCTCGGCGGACCCGAGTTCCGCGACAAGAGCCGCCGCAGTACGCACGCCATCGCCGGCACGTTCGGCGCCGCCGCCGCGGCCGGCGGCCTGGCGGGGCTCGACGCCCGGCAGATGCGCTGGCTGCTCGATTACGCGTCGCAGCAGGCTGGCGGGTATGCCGTGTGGGGCCGCGATACCGACCACATCGAGAAAGGCTTCGTCTTCGGCGGCATGCCGGCGCGCAACGGCGTCACCGCGGCGCTGCTCGTCCGCGCCGGGTGGAACGGCGTGGACGACGTCTTCTCCGGCGCCGACAATTTCTTCCAGGTGAATGCGCCGGACGGCGACCCCGCCCTGCTCACCGACGGGCTCGGCGGCCGCTTCGAAATCGTCAACACCGACATCAAGAAGTGGAGCGTCGGCACGCCGATTCAGGCGCCGCTCGACGCGATCGAGAACATTCGCCGCCAGCGCCCGTTCGAGGCCGACGACGTGCGCAGCGTGGTGGTCAGGCTCGCCCCCGCGGTGGGCGGCGTCGTCGACAACCGCGAGATGCCCGACATCTGCCTGCAGCACATGGTGGCGGTGATGCTGCTCGACAAGACGGCGTCGTTCCGCGCCGCGCACGACAAGGCGCGGATGCAGGACGCCGCGGTGCTGCGGCAGCGGGAGAAGGTCACCTACACTCCCGACCCGTCGCTGGCGGCGCTGCTGCCGGCGCGCGTGGCCGTCGTCGAGATCGTGCTGAACGATCGCACGCGCCTCGCGGACCGCGTGGAAGCGGTGCGCGGGACGGTGCGCAACCCGATGTCGCGCGACGAAGTGGTCGGTAAGGCCACCGACCTCGTCGCACCGGTGCTCGGCGCCGACGCGGCCCGCACCCTCATCGGCCGGCTCCTGACGATCGACGGAGTCGCCGACGTGCGCACGCTGCGGCCGATGCTGCAGCGCCGCTGAGGCGCCGTTCTCGTCGCTGCCTAGTCGATCTTGACCTTGCGGCGGAACTGCTGGTTCTCGTTGCAGACGAACTCGATCATCTCCTCGTCGGGCAGGATGCGCTGATCGATGCGGACCGTCCACGGTTTCGTGTACGCCTTCGGATCCTCGAGCGTCGTGTCGATCTGCAGCTGGCCATAGGACAAGCGACGGAAGCGCTCGGTGAACTTGGCCTGCTGGCTGTAGGGGCTGCCGTTGACGTCCAGCCAGCCGTCGTAAGCGCTATCCTCCGCGCCGCGCAGGTTGTTGGTTTCGACGACCAGCGTGTCGCCTTCCCAGCGGCCCACCGAGTAGCCGTACCAGAACGGCTGCGGCTCGCCTTGCGGCGGCAGCTTCCGGCCGTCGAGGTAGATGTGGCGCAGACCGTAGTTCGCCTCGTATTCGATGAGGATCTCTTTCGGCGTCTGGTAGATCTTTCGCGGCTGCGGCTGCTGATGGAACTGGAGGAAACCCATCGGCAGACACATCGCGTCTGGATTGTCCCTGGCGTTGAGGGCCAGCCGGGCGTCGCGGATGCCCTTCGCCCACGGTGTGTAGGGGAGTCCGCCTTCCATGTTGCCGCCGGCCTCGAAGAAGGTGGCCACCGGCGGGCCATTGGGATCGACCGGGAACGGCGCCGTGGAGGGCTCGAGCGACACGCCGCCCCGTCCGCCCTGTCCGATGCCTTCACCCGCGGCCGGCGCGCCGCCGGGATTGCCGGCGCGACCACCCGGTGCCCCCGGCGCGCCCGCGCCGCCCCGGCCGCGGCCCCGGCCGGGCGCGCCGCTGTTGGCGCGCGCCCACACGCCGGAGAAATCGATCTTGCCGTCGGCCGTGCGCGGCGGCGGCGCGTCGTAGCGCACCCGGCCCTGGGCGTCGCGTGGGACCGAGGGGTCTTGTGTCTTCGGCCACTGGGCGGCAACCGAGACCGAACCTGCAACGAGAACGGCGGCTGCCAGGACGAGGGTTCTGTTCATCGCGGACTGTGACTCCAACCTGTTGACGGGACTGGCCCGCGGCGAACATGGCCGCCGGGACAGCATTCCATCGTAATACGACGTCACCGCAGGGTGGATTACAGGGCGGCCGGCCGCACGTGGGGGCCAGCTGGGACTAGCGCTTCTTCGACGAGCTCGCCTTCCGCGCGCCCGTGCGTGCCGCGGTGCGCTTGCGCGGGTTCTTCCGGCTTGCGTCCGGCTTACGCGGGACTTTGCCGCCCTTCTCGCGGGCCTCGCTCAGCCCGATGGCGATCGCCTGTTTGCGGCTCTTCACCGTGGCGCCCGAACCGCTCTTCAGCGTGCCGCGTTTGCGGCGGCGCATGGCCGACTCGACCGTCTTCGACGCCTTGTCACCGTACTTCTTCGCCACGATTCACCTCCGCGCCGTTCAGAAGATGTCGCGCGTGAGGCCCTGGCCGGCGCGGCGCGCCGCGAGCCAGAGCCCGAGCGCCCAGACCGCGATCGAGACAACGCCATACGCGGTGAGGCTCGCCTGCACCAGCGTTTCGGCGAGGCGGGTCATCACGCCGTCCGGCGCGAACAGCTGGCGCACGCTGTCCCGTGTCGCGGTCAGCGCTGCCGCGGCAGCGAGAGCCACAACTCGACGGGCGGTGAGGATAGGCATGCATCGGATCCAGGGCGCGCCGCCCGGCCCGGTGCCGGTTCCGCCATGACGCGTGCGGTGAGGTTCCCTCCGGCGCAGGCCGCAAGCCCCACCGCGTGTGCGGCCGGCCGCACCGGCCGAGCCGTGGGCCT
>DATMDI010000613.1:0-2610 GCA_035557875.1 Vicinamibacterales bacterium | reverse complement strand
TCGCCGAGGAGTACGCGCGGAAGATCGACGAGGCCGGGATGCCGGAGGCGGTGCGCGAGCAGGCGCAGCGCGAGCTGGGGCGCCTCGAGCGCATGGGCGACCAGAGCGCGGAGTCGTCCACCATCCGGACGTACCTCGACTGGCTGCTGTCGGTGCCCTGGGCGAAGCGCTCCGAGGAGCGGCTCGACCCGGCGCACGCGCGCACGGTGCTCGACGCCGACCACGAGGGGCTCGAAGACGTGAAGAGCCGCATCACCGAATACCTGGCGGTGCGCAAGCTGCGCGCCGAGCGTGGTCTCACCGACGACCGGCGCTCAGGCGCGATTCTGACCCTGATCGGACCTCCGGGAACCGGCAAGACGTCGATCGGCGAATCGATCGCGCGGGCGACTGGACGGCAGTTCGTCCGCATGTCGCTCGGCGGCGTGCGCGACGAGGCTGAAATCCGCGGCCACCGCCGCACCTACATCGGGTCGCTGCCGGGGCGGCTGGTCCGGGCGCTGCGCGATGCCGGGACGATGAACCCGGTCATCCTGCTCGACGAGGTGGACAAGCTCGGCGCCGACTGGCGCGGCGATCCGTCCGCGGCGCTGCTCGAGGTGCTCGACCCGGCGCAGAACCACGCGTTCCAGGATCACTACCTCGACGTGCCGCTCGATCTGTCGCACGTGCTGTTCATCGCCACCGCCAACGTCGCCGACACGATTCCGGCGCCGTTGCTCGACCGCATGGAGGTGATCCAGTTCGACGGCTACACCACCGACGAGAAGCTGGCGATCGGCCGCGGTTACCTCTGGCCGCGTCAGGTGGAGCGCAACGGCCTGCGCGACGACGACGTGACGATTGCCGACGACGTGCTGCGCCGGATCGTCAGCGACTACACGCGCGAGGCCGGGGTCCGTCAGCTGGAGCGTCAGCTCGGGACCGTGCTGCGCAAGGCGGCGACCGTGGTCGCCACGGGTGAGTCGGTGGCGCCGATCGTCATCGACACGAAGGCGGTCACCGAGGCGCTCGGACGGCCCAAGTTCCACCGCGAGGCCGCGTCGCGCACCGCCGTGCCGGGCGTCGCGACCGGGCTGGCGGTCACCGGCGTGGGCGGCGACGTCCTCTTCGTCGAGGCCGCGGCGATGGCGGGCAAGAACGGGCTCGTGCTCACCGGTCAGCTTGGCGACGTGATGAAGGAGTCGGCGCGGATCGCGCTCACCTACGTCCGCAGCCACGCCGCGGATCTCGATCTGGAGGAGCGGACGTTCGATGGGCGCGAGTTCCATCTGCACGTGCCGGCGGGCGCCATTCCCAAGGACGGGCCGAGCGCCGGTGTCACGATGGTGACGGCGCTGGCGTCGCTCCTGACCCAGCGTCCGGTCAAGAGCACGGTCGGCATGACCGGCGAAGTGACGCTGCAGGGCCGGGTGCTGCCGATCGGCGGGCTCAAGCAGAAGGTGCTCGCCGCGCACGCGGCCGGGCTCACGGAGGTGATCCTGCCCGAGCGCAACGAGCCGGACCTCGACGACGTCCCGAAAGAGGTGCGCGACCAGATGCGATTCCATGCGGTCAGCTCGGTCGATCAGGTGTTGGCTCTGGCGCTCGAGCCGGCGGCGGCCGTCGCCCTGGCCGCCTGATCCTCATGTAACACTAGCGAGGCGCGGCCTCGCTAGTGTTCTATGTTGTCTTGCCCGGCCGCTGGCCGGGCAGTCACCTTGACGGAGAAGCGCTTGACTCGTTCAGTCGACATTTGTGGCCGTCAAGGCTCCTAGGGCGATGTCGAAGGCTTTCGTCGTCGCCCTCGTCGCTGGAGCGTGCTTCGCGTGGCCGGTGCAGGGACAGGCGCCCTACGCCGTGCCGCGCACCCCGTGGGGCGATCCCGACCTGCAGGGACTGTGGCCCGGGACCGCGATGATGGGTGTGCCGATGGAGCGGCCGCTGCCGCCCTCAGGCGCGCGGGCCGGCGGGCCGAGAGGCGGCGGAGCCGGTCTCGGACCGCCCGGACACTGGGGTGAGCGCGGGCTGCCACAACAGCAGACGTCGCTCGTCGTCGATCCGCCCGACGGCCGGATCCCGCCGATGACCGACGAGGGAAAGCGCCGCACAGCGGCAGTGCCGAAGACCTGGTACTACGACAACGATGGCGGCGGCCCGTTCGCCGCGCCCACTGATCTCAGCGCCTACGACCGCTGCATCACCCGCGGCGTCGTGGGCTCGATGCTGCCCGTCGGCTACAACGCCGGCAACGAGATCGTGCAGGCGCCCGGCGTGTTGGCGCTGCGGAACGAGATGATCCACGAGACGCGGGTGATTCCGCTCGACGGCCGGCCCCACGTGTCACCGGTGCTGCGCCACTACATGGGCGACACGCGCGGCCGGTGGGAAGGCGATACGCTCGTCCTCGATACCACCAACCTTACCGACAAGACCGGCGTCGGGGCGAACGGGCGAGCGCTGTTTCACAGCGCGGCCATGCGGCTCACCGAGCGCTTCACACGCACCGCCGGCGATACCCTGCAGTACACGATCACGATCGACGACCCGCAGCTCTGGACCCGGCCGTGGACGATGTCGTTTCCCCTCACTCGCGACGACGGCTACGGGATGTTCGAGTACGCCTGTCAC
>DATMDI010000612.1:0-3122 GCA_035557875.1 Vicinamibacterales bacterium | reverse complement strand
CGCCGGCGCCGAGGTCGTGCTCGGGGTGGATGTGGGTAGTGACCAGGTACAGTTCGGGACCCTTGCTGACCTTCTCCACCTCGCGCATCACCGCCTGGCCGTTGCGGGCGCCAAGCCCGGTATCGACCACCAGCGCACCGCGCGTGCCGACGACGATGGTGACGTTGGGCACGAGCACCGTGTCGAAGTCGGGGATCACGTAGACGTGCTCGGCGATCTTCTGCGTGACGCCTTCCTTGATCATCGGCGGCGGCAGCGGCTGACCGCGTTGCGCGCGGATGTCGTCCACGCCGCCGGCCAGCACGCCGACGGCGACGACGGCGGACACGAGTCTGCTCACGAGATCCTCCAAAAGGGGTCGATCCGAAGGCAACCTCGGAATCTTACCCTCCTAACTAGGCAGGCAGGTGGATGGAGACAGCAGGTAGGACAGAGAGGGCGTCAGACTGGCGCGCGTCAGGCACCGGCGGCTTCGAGCCAGCGCTGCATTTCGTGCGCCGGCGCCACGCCGGCCTGCTGGAAGACGATGCGGCCGTCCTTGAGGACCACGAAGTTGGGAATGCCCTGGACGCCGTAGCGTTGGGCGAGCTCGGGGTGACGTTCCGTATCCACTTTGAGCACGAGCGCGCGGCCCGCCATGCCGGCGGCCACCTTCTTCACCTCGGGCGCGGCCATGCGGCAGGGGCCACACCAGTCGGCCCAGAAGTCCACCAGCACCGGCATCGGTGAGCCCAACACCTCGCCGAACAGTTCGGGGTCGGCGTCAATCGGCTCGGCCACCGGCGGCAGCATCGTCTTGCAGGCACCGCAGCGCACTTTTCCGAGGTTGGCGGGAGCCACGCGGTTCTTGCGGCCACACGACGCGCAGACACGAATCACAGTGGTCCCTCTGTCGTGGTCACCGGAGGAGTATTTCCCGAACGGGATGGTTAAGGGATGCGAAAGCGCGGAGCGCGCCTCGACCGGACCGGCCCGCGACAGACGCCCCTGAGTGCATCCGCCGGAGCCGATCCGGTCGCCTGCCACGCTGATCTGCGCTGGCGCCGCGCCGCCGCCTCACGAGCGGCGGCAGGCAACGGCGGCTTACATCGAGCGGGTGGACTCGGGAGCGCCGTTGGCCGACTCGCCCATCGCCGCGCCGGTCGCGGTCTCGTAGCCGCGCTTGACCGCACTGGTCACCCGCTCGCCGTGCTCGTTCCACAACTCCTTGCCGCGGGTCGCGACGTCGTCGGCAAGCTCGCGGCCGCGCCGCCCGATGAACGCCCGCGCGTCAGCACCCGTGGATGGGGCAAAGATGAGCGCCGCGGCGGCGCCAATCAGGGCTCCCGCCACGAACCACATCGCGCCAGAGCCCGAACCCGACTCGAATGACCGTCGATTGAAATCGTCCATGACCTTGTCCCTCCGGCGGCACGCGGAACGCGCCCGCGCATGACGCTGGCGGCGCGGCAGCTCCGCGGGCCAGACCCATGATCTCGTCTGCAGACGCTGGTGAGCAGGATACGTGCCACCGCGGCACGGCACGTAACCACGGAAGTTCCCACCATTTTCGCCGTTCCTGAGGCGATCGCGCAGCACCTGTGTTGTAAGAACGACGCGTCATGAGACGCTCGCAGCATCGAATGACGTGGCACAGCCGTTGCTCGACAGCAATCTATCGTTCGACAAGGAGCCGATCATGCCAAGTCTCGACACGACGAACTGGATTTTGGGAGTGATGGCCGCGACCAGCGCGGCTCAGTTTCTGATACTGGTCGTCGGCGCCATCTGGGTTTCACGCCGCATCGCCAGTATCCACGACACGGTTACCAACGCGATCACGCGCTTTGAAGCGAACCACCTGCCCGAGCTGTCAACGCGGGTCTCAGGGCTCGTAGAAGACCTGAACCGCGTCGCCAATCGTCTGGACCGCGTCGGCGAGGAAGCGGAGCGCGCCGTGCGCCTCGCACAGGGCACCTTGCATCTGGCGGGTAACGAGGTCGAGCGCGCCACGCGTGGCGTACGGCTCGCGTTCGATGCCGTCGAGGGCGGTGTGCGCCAGGCGGCGCGCGTCGGCGCCGGCGTGCGCGCCGGCATCCGCGAGCTGTTCGCCCGACGGGTCAACGGTCTGGATCAGTTGGAAGAAGAAGACGCGATCGCCCGCTTCGAAGCAGGGGCGTGAGCGGAGGGGCCGAGCCCGCCGGGGCGAGGCCCCGCCTCGCCTCCGGCAGCATTGGTCCCCCACCTGCGGCGGGGGTCACACAGCGCGGCGGCCCTGAATCAGCTGGATCAGCACCGTCACGATGGCGAGCACCAGCAGGATATGGATGAAGCCGCCCACCGTGTACGAGCTCACGACGCCCAGCAGCCACAACACCAGCAACACCACGAAAATCGTCCACAACATGTGCGTTTCTCCCGGTGGTCATGACATGACTGCCCCGGGCACACTGGCGTGCGCCGTTCCGGAACAGCGGGGCCGCCGACCGTGCGGCGCCTGCCATCAAGCGCGAATCAGGGCGTCGCGCGGTACCGCGTCAGGAACGCGTCCACTTCGTCTTCGGCCTTCTGCTTCGCATAGCCGTAGCGCTCTTGGATGACGCCCACGAGACGCTCGGCGCTCCCTTCGACGCGATCGACGTCGTCGTCGGTGAGCTGTCCCCACTTCTCCTTGACCGTACCCTTCAGCTGAAGCCACTTGCCCTTGAGGATATTGGCGTCCATTGGTCCCTCCCCACAGACTCTCCACGGAAGAGGCAGCCTCGACCGCGAGTCAGTGATGCATTGAGCAGGACGCGTACCAGCGAGCGCAGGCGGCTCAGCCGCGTGGGCTCATACTGTAGGCGAGGCGGAAAGCCCGCGGGTCGCGAGTGAGACGACTGGTCCGCCGGATCACAGGGCTGTAAGCCTTACAGCCGCATCGCACGCTGTGTTACAAGCCCGGCGCGACGCGCCCGCAGCAGGCCGAATGAGCGGCAATCAGGCTCTGCCACGCGGGGCACGGAACGTGCTGTCTGTAGCGCTGGGGGTAAGGTGATGAAAGGAACCGTGTTGCTGGGTGCGCTGCTGCTGATCGCCGGTCTGGTGGGGCTGGCTTCGCCGATGATCACCTACACCAAGACCGAGAAGGTCGTCGACATCGG
>DATMDI010000611.1:0-3356 GCA_035557875.1 Vicinamibacterales bacterium | reverse complement strand
ATCCACGTCGGGCGCCCGTCGCGGCAGGCCGAACAGCCGCTCCCACGACGGCTCGTGCACCATGCGCAGGCCGGTCGCGAACTCGAAGTGCGCCATGTTGAGCACGAGCGATCCATCGGGGCGAATGTCCACCAGTTCGCGGGTGATGGTGTCGGCGAACGATTGGACGCGCGCGCTGCCGGCATGACCATACGGCGCCAGGCCCATCAGCTTGTACTCGCCGCTGTTCACCGTGAATCCGAGATAGTAGGTGAACGCGGAATAGAGCAGCCCCACCGAGTGGGGGAAGTGCAGCTCGCTCACGATCTCGATGTCGCGGCCGCGGCCGCGGCCGATGGTCGTGGTCGCCCATTCGCCGACGCCGTCGATCGTCAGGATGGCGGCCTCGGCAAACGGCGAGGGATAGAAGGCGCTCGCCGCGTGCGACAGGTGGTGCTCCGGATAGAGGATGCGGTGGCGGGCGGCGCCGAGCTCGCGGAGCTCGTCGGCCAGCAGGCGCCTCATGAACAGCTTCTCTTTGATCCAGGCCGGCATGGCCGTGACGAAGCTGGAGAGGCCGGCGGGTGCGAACCCGTGATAGGTCTCGAGCAGGCGCTCGAACTTCAGGAACGGCTTGTCGTAGAAGGCCACCCCGGCCAGGGCGTCGTAGGGGATCCCGCCTTCATCGAGCACGTAGCGGCAGGCGTTGATCGGAAACGAGGCGTCGTGGCGCTTGCGCGAGAAGCGTTCTTCCTGGGCCGCCGCGGCAATCTGTCCGTCGATCAGCAGTGCGGCCGCGCTGTCGTGGTAGAAGGCGGAGATGCCGAGGATGGCCTGACGCGCCACTAGAACAGTGTGTAGATGAACGGTGCGATGGCCGATCCGCTGGTGAGCACGATCAGCGCGCCGAACCCCACCAGGGCGACGATCACCGGCAGCAGCCAGAACTTCTTGCGCTGGCTGAGAAACCCCCAGAGGTCGCGAAGGAATTCCATGGCGTCAGTACGGTTTGTCGAGGTCGCCGGCCACGAAGACGTGTCCGCGCTGGTGCAGTACCGAGACGTCGCTGCGCTTGAACGCTCGCAGCCGCAGCGAGTCGTGGCCGAGCAGTCGGCGGACGACGCCGACCGGTGTGACGATCAGATAGAACACCGCCGCCAGCAGCACCTTCGACATGATGGCGCCCAGCACGTGCGAGAAGCCGAACCACACGACTGACAGGGGCCGGAACACCAGCGGAGCGGTCATCGCGATCACGAGCACGACCAGAGCCGCGGTCGTGAAGCCGTCGCGCCCCGTCGCCGCATGGGCGATGAGGAGGAGCAGGACCATCGCCAGGCCGGTGTCGCGGCTGCGGTCGCGCGGGGTCGAGGAGTCGGTCACTTCCCGCGATTCTAGTGCATCGGCAACCGCGGCTGCCGGTCTTCGGACCCGCCTGCCCCTAGGACTCGACGCGTACCTTGCGCGTGCCAGCCGGCTGGCCGTTGAACACCACTTCGATGTCGTATTCGCCGGTCGGGAACCCGCCCGAATACTCGATGTGGAATTCGGTGGCGGCGGCGCCCTTATAGGACACCTTCTTTTCAGGTTCGCTGATGACGCGCCCTTGGTACGAGAACTTCACGCCGATCGTCGCCGAACCCGAGCCCTCGGTCAGCACGGCGACGTAGATGGTGTCGTTCGGCTTGAACGTCGTGGTGAGCGCGCCGACGCTCCGGTCCGAGTTGAGGGAGCGGCCGGTCTGGATGCTCGAGAACGTGAGGGTGCCGCCGCATGCCACCGTGCCGACGGCTAACAGGCAGACCGCCACCAGGCGGGCCAGGCGGCTCATCGCGTCGGCGCCGCCGCCGTGCCGTTCTCGGCGCGGTAGTGCGCCATCTTGGCGGCGATCGTGCGCTGGCGCATGTCGATGCCGCCGTCGAAGCGCGCGCCGTCCCACATCACCACCGCGTTGGCGCTCAGGCTGCCTTCGACCCGACACTTGGACCCGAGCTCGATACGTTCAGTGGCCGTGATCGCCCCTTTGACCTGACCTTCCACGAGCACCCGCTTGCCGTGAATCTGGGCGTCAACGGTGCCGGACGGCGTAATGGTGAGCTGAGCGTCCCTGACCACCAGGTGGCCGTTGATGCGGCCGTCCACGAGAAGGTCCTCGGCGCATTCGATTTCGCCGCTGATGACGAGGGAGTGGCCAATACGAGTCATGTGGGTTCGCGAAAGGCGCCGACCTCAAGTATATCAAGCCGGGGCCGGCGGCCGGGCGGGCGCGGGCCCGAGGGCCCGCGCCGTCTCGTCCGGACGTCACTGACTCTCGCGGCGTGGCCGCTCAACGGCCAGCTCCGCCGCGCGCTCGGCGATGCGGATGAACTCGGTGCGGTAGCCGTCGCGATCGTCGCCGGCGTAGCGCCGGGCGCGCTCGATGACCGAGCCGTAGCTGGCGCGGCCGGCATGCGGCGAGCCGCGCAGCAGCATCCCGAACTCCGCCACCGCCGACGCGAATCCGAGATTCGCCGTCATCGGCCGCGGCGACCGGAGCATCGTGGCGCTGACGCGGCGGCTCTCGTCGGCGTCGGGCTGCTTGAAGCGCACCGCCACGGTGAGCAGCTCGTCGCCGCGCGCCGCCGGGGCAATGCGCGGTTCGCGTTGGTACTTCAGGCCGCTCCGCGGCGTGCCGGGCGTGCGGGTGCCCTTCGGCACGATCTCGTAGAGCGCCGTCACCGAGTGCCCGGCGCCGATGTCGCCGGCATCCTTGGTGTCGTCGTTGAAGTCCTCGTTGGCCATCACCCGGTTTTCGTAGCCGATCAGGCGGTAGCCGTCTACCGACAGCGGATTGAACTCCACCTGGATCTTCACGTCCTTGGCGATGGTGTCCAGCGTGCCGCCGAGCTCCCGGACGAGCACCTTGCGCGCCTCGTGCAGCGAGTCGAGGTAGGCGTAGTTCCCGTTGCCCTTGCCGGCGAGCTGCTCCATCGTCGAGTCTTTGAGATTGCCGGTCCCGACGCCGAGCACCGAGAGGAACACGCCCGACTGGCGCTCCCGCTCGATCAGCCGCACCAGCGCGTCCTGGCTCGTCACGCCGACGTTGAAGTCGCCGTCGGTGGCCAGGACCACGCGGGTGCTCGAGCCAGGTCGCGCCAGCTCGCTGGCGATCGAATACGCGAGCTCGATGCCAGCTCCGCCGTTGGTGCTGCCCCCGGCTTCCAGCCGATCGAGCGCCGCCGTGATCTGCGCCTTGTCGCGCCCCGAGGTGGGCGGAAGGACCAGTCCGCTCGCGCCCGCGTAGACCACGATCGCCACGCGGTCGCGCTCCGTCAGGGTCTCGGTCAACGCGGCGAGCGAGCGCTGGAGCAGCGGCAGCTTGTTCGGCGCTTCCATCG
>DATMDI010000610.1:0-6860 GCA_035557875.1 Vicinamibacterales bacterium | reverse complement strand
ATCGTCGGCAATGTAGCGGGCCGCCCCGCGGTACAGCAGCAGACCGCACAAGGTGACGATGAACGGCTGCAGCCTCAGGCGGGTAATCAACAGGCCGTGCGCGGCGCCGAGGACGCCGCCGAGCGCCAGCACCGCCGCCAGCGCGACGGCCGGCGCCCAGCCCCATTCGACCAGCATCATCGACAGCAGCACGCCGAGCAGGGCGCAGATCGACCCCACCGAGAGGTCGATGCCGCCGGTGATGATCACGATGCCGACGCCGATGCTGAAGATGCCGTAGGTGCCGACGAGGCGGGCGACGTTCTGCAGGTTGACGACGCTCAGGAACTGCGGGCTGGCGGCGGCGACGATGGCGCACAGCACCAGCAGCAGCAGAAGAATCGTGATCTCTTGTCTGGTCATGTCGAAGTCGCGGCGCGGCGCCGGTCAGGCCACCGCCAGCCGCATGATCGATTCGGGCGTGCATGCCGCACGATCCAGGATGCCGGTGATGCGCCCCTCGTGCATCACCGCCACGCGATCGCTCTCGGCGACGATCTCCTCCAGGTCGCTGCTGATCATGACCACCGCGGCGCCCTCGTCGGCGAGGCGCCGCACGAGCCGGTGGATCTCGGCCTTGGCCCCCACGTCCACGCCCTGCGTGGGCTCGTCGAACACGATGACCCGCGGCCGCCGCGCCAGCCACTTTCCGAGCACCACCTTCTGCTGGTTGCCGCCGCTGAGCGTCGCCACGGCGGCTTCGATCGACGGCGCTCGCACGGTCAGCATACGGGCGATCTCCTGGGCGGCGCGCGCCTCGGCGGTGTGCCGCACGACGCCCAGGCGGCTGTACGACGCGAGCGCCGGCAGGGTGATGTTCTCGCGCACGGTCATGGCGCCGATCACGCCGCGGTGTCGCCGGTCCTCGGGCACCAGGCAGATGCCGGCGCAAATGGCTTCGCGCGCCGAGTGAATCCCCACCGGCTCGCCGTCGAGCAAGATACGTCCGGCGCGCCGGACTGCGACGCCGCAGATCGCTTCGGCGAGTTCGGAACGGCCGGCGCCGATCAGACCGGCCACGCCGAGCACCTCCCCGGCATTGACGGTCAACGACACCTCGGCGGCGGGGTACCGTCCCGTGCGGACGCCTTCGAGCTGCATTCTGGCCACCGCGCCGGGTACGGGCGCGGGCGCCCGCGGGCGTTGCGGCGCCTGCTCGATGGCACGCCCGACCATGAACTGCACCAGGCGATCACGCGTGATCTCCCCGCGCGGCAGGACCCCCGCGTTGCGGCCGTCGCGCAGCACGGCCGCGCGGTCGGCCAGCGCTTCGATCTCTCCCAAGCGATGCGAGATGTACACGATGGCCGTACCGTGCGCTCGCAGATCGCGCAGCACGGCGTGAAGGCGTTCGGCCTCTCCCGAGCCGAGGCTCGCGGTCGGCTCGTCGAGGACGAGCAGGCGCGCGTTCATCGACAGCGCGCGGGCGATCGCGACGAACTGCTGCTGCGCGGTGGACAGCCGTCGCACGATTGTGCGTGGCGGAATGGGCGCACCGATCCTGGCGAGCTGGCGCTCGGTGTCCGCCTCCATGCGCTTTCGATCCAGGAGGCGCAGCAGCCCGCCGCGGTGCGGCTCGCGCCCGAGAAACACGTTGGCGGCGGCGTCGAGCGTGCCCACGAGCTCCAGCTCCTGGTGGAGGATAGCGATGCCCAGCCGGGCGGCATCCGCGGGATCGTGCAGCAAGGCTGGCACGCCGTCGATGGCGATGGCACCGGAGTCCGCGCGATGGACGCCGCTGAGCACCTTCATCAGCGTCGACTTGCCGGCGCCGTTTTCGCCGACCAGGCCGACGATCTCCCCGGCGGCCACGTCGAGATCCACGCGATCGAGCGCCACGACGCCGGGAAAGCGCTTCGAGATTCCCGACATCTTCAGCAGGGGACCGGTCGTCAATGGTGAGCTCCGATAGTGCGGTGGCGTGGGAACAGCGATGGCACCCGCTTCGCGATGAGTGGGTGATCATGGCCGCGCATCGACAGAATCGTCCGTGGCAGGGGGAACGCGCCGTCACCTCCGAGACGCGGCCACCCGCATACGTCGAAGACTGCTATTTCTGTCCGGGCAACGTGCGGGTGAACGGGGCGCGCAACCCGGACTACCAGTCTGTGTTCGTGTTCGACAACGATCATCCCTGCGTCGGCCTCGATGCGCCCCGGGAGCTGGCGGCGCCGCCCGGCATCTACCTGAACTCGCCGGCCACCGGCATCGCGCGCGTGGTGTGCTACACGCCGAAGCACAACGTCACGCTCGCGGAGCTGCCGGCGAATGATATCGCCACTTTGCTCGACGCATGGCGCGATCAGTATCTCGAGCTCGGCGCCCGCCCCGAGATCCGCCACGTCCTCACCTTCGAGAACAAGGGCGAAGTGGTCGGGATGTCGAACCCGCACGCGCACGGGCAGATCTACGCGACCAACTTCGTGTTCAAGACGATCGAAACCGAGGCCGCGGCCAGCCGACGCTACCACCAGGAGCACGGGCGGGTGCTCTTTCAGGACATCCTCCGCACCGAGCTGGAAGACGGGCGCCGGGTGCTCTTCGAGAACGGCTCGGCCGTCGCGTTCCTCCCCTACTTCGCTCGATACGCCTATGAGTGCTACGTGGCGCCGCGCGACACGCACGCCAGCCTGGCGACGATGTCGGCGGACGAGCGTCGCGACTTCGCGGCGGCGCTCAAGGCGCTCCTCGTGCGCTACGACAACCTCTGGCAGATGTCGTTCCCGTACGTGTTGACGCTCCACCAGGCGCCGACCGACGGCGGCGACTACGGCAGCTTCCACTTCCACATCCAGTGCCATCCGCCGCTGCGTAAGCCGCATCTGCTGAAGTACCTCGCGGGCCCGGAGGTTGGCGGCGGCAACTTCCTCAGCGACACGAGGCCCGAGACGAAGGCGGCCGAGCTGCTCGCGCTGCCGGACGTCCACTACCGTCATGCGTGACCCGCAGGCGCTGCTCGACACGATCCTCGCACTCCATGCCGAGGTGCGGGACGAAATCGTGGCCGCGACCGAGCGGCGCAGCGCCGAATCGATGGCCGCCGTGGACCGCGACGGCGCCGGGGACACAATCTACGCGATCGACACCATCGCCGAGTCGATCGTCGAACGCTTCGCCGAGGCGCTCGCCCGCGATCGAACGTTCGTGATGGTGGCGGAAGGGCTGCCGGGCGGGCGCCGCCTTTACCCGGAGGGGGCGGACGAAGCGTCCGCCGACTGCTGGATCGTGGTCGATCCGATCGACGGCACCCGCGGCCTGATGTATCAGAAGCGCAGCGCCTGGATCCTGACCGCGGTCGCCCCCAATCACGGCGCCCGCACGTCGCTGCGCGACATCGTGCTGGCGGTACAAACGGAAATTCCGCTGGTGAAGCAGCACCTGTCGGACCAGCTGTGGGCGCTGCGCGGCGGCGGGGCGCACGCGCAACGCTACAACCGGCTGACGGGCACGAGCGCTCCGCTGCCGCTGCGGTCGTCGTCGGCCACGAGCATCGCCCACGGCTACGCGACGATTGCCCGCTTCTTTCCGGGCGCGCGCGACGAGCTCGCGGCGCTCGACGACGCCATCGTCCGCGGCGCGCTGGGACCGCATGCCGCCGGAAAGGCGCCCTGCTTCGAGGACCAGTACGCGTCAACAGCCGGGCAGCTGCACGAGCTGATCGCCGGACACGATCGGTTCATCGCGGACCTGCGCCCGCTGCTCCGCCCCCTGCTGTCCAGGCGCGGGCTGCCGCCGGCGCTGGCGTGCCATCCCTACGACATCTGCTGCGCGCTCATCGCGGAGGAGAGTGGCGTGATGGTCACCGACGCCAGCGGTCAGCCGCTCGACGCGCCGCTCGACGTGGAGGCGGAAGTGGCGTGGGCGGGGTACGCGAACGGTCACATCCGCGCGCAAATCGAGCCGCTGCTACAGGCAGCGCTCCGGGAGCGGGGATGGGGCCGGCCGTGATGGAAGCCGCCGGCCTGGCGGCGTTCGTCGAAACGCTGCGCGCTCGGGCGCTGTTCGAGCGCGGGGCGCCGGTGTCGATCTCGCGTGCGCCGGGACGGCTCGACGTGATGGGCGGCATCGCCGACTACTCTGGGTCGCTCGTCCTCGAGCGCCCCATCGCCGAAGCCGCCTGGGCTGCCGCACAGCGCCTCGATCGCCCGGTGCTGGAGATCGTCAGCCTTGGCCGGCCGGCGTGCACGATCCCGCTCGACGCCCTGGCCCCCGGCGGAGTCCCCGCAAGCTACGACGACACGCGTCGCATGTTCGAGGCCAGTCCTTGTCGCTGGGCGGCGTACGTCGCCGGCGTGGTGCTCGTCCTGGCGCGCGAGCGATGTTTGCCGCTGACGTCAGGCGTACGGATCGCCATCGCCTCGGAGGTGCCCGAGGGAAAGGGCGTGAGCTCTTCGGCCGCGGTGGAGACGGCCAGCATGTCCGCCGTAGCGGCGGCGTTCGGACTGCGGCTGGAGCCCCGCGACCTGGCGGTCCTCTGCCAGACCGCCGAGAACCTCGTGGCCGGTGCGCCGTGCGGCGTGATGGACCAGATGACGTGCGTGTTCGGCGAGCCGGGGGCGCTGCTGGCACTCCTCTGTCAGCCCGCGGAACTGCAGGCGCCTGTGCCGCTCCCCGACGACGTCGGCTTGTGGGGCCTCGATTCGGGCGAGCGCCACGCGGTGGGCGGATCCGACTACGGCGCCGTTCGCACCGGCGCGTTCATGGGGCTGCGGATCCTCGGCGAGCACGCCTCCGTGCCGGGGAACTATCTCGCGAACATCGCGCCCGGACAGTTCGACCGGGAGCTGGCCCACCGTCTTCCGGAAGAGATGACAGGCGCCGACTTCCTGGCGCGCTACGGGAGCACCGCGGACCCGGTTACCTCCGTGGCGCCCGGCCGCAAGTACCGCGTGCGTGCGCCGACGGAACACCCCGTGTACGAGCGGTCGCGCGTCGAGACGTTTCGCGATCTGCTGCTGGCACGCTCCGGCGAAACAGTCCGCCGGCGGCTCGGCCAGTTGATGTACGAATCGCACGCGAGCTACGGCCGCTGCGGTCTCGGGTCGGCGGGCACGGATCGACTGGTGGCGCTCGTGCGCGCCGAAGGCCCGGGTGCCGGCCTGTATGGCGCCAGGATCACCGGGGGCGGCAGCGGCGGCACGGTGGCCGTGCTGGGCCGGTCCGACGCGGCGCCCGCCGTCGCCCGCGTTGCCGATGCCTACGAACGGCAGACCGGCTACCGGCCGCAGGCCTTCGCCGGATCGTCCCCTGGTGTGGCGGGGTTCGGCAGCCAGTCGATCGTCGTGTGATGAGGAGCAGAGGTCGATGCAGGGACACATCCGAAAGCTGATTGCGACGCTCGTGTGTGCGGCCGCCGTTTCGGTGGGCTGTCAACGTGACAGCGGGACACCGGGCGGGGTCAAGATGCTGAAAGTCGCGTTCGTGACCAACAACTCCGCCGACTTCTGGACCATCGCACGCCGCGGCGTGGAAAAGGCGGACCAGGAGCTCCCGGACGTCGAGGCGGAGTTCAGGCTGACGGCCGACGGTACGGCCGCCGAGCAGCAACGGGTCGTGGACGACCTGCTCACCAAGGGGGTGGACGCGATTGCCATCTCCCCCGTCGATCCGCAGAACCAGACCGCGATGATCGACGCCGCCGCGAAACGGGCGCTGGTGTTCACGCAGGACAGCGACGCGCCGCAGTCGGCGCGCGCCTGCTACATCGGCACCGACAACCTGGCCGCCGGGCGCCAGGCCGGCCAGCTGATACGAGAGGCGCTCCCCGGGGGCGGCTCGATCATGCTGTTCGTGGGCCGGCTCGACGCGCGCAACGCGCAGGAGCGCGTGCAGGGCATCAGAGAGGCGCTCGCTGGCACGAACATCCGCATCGTCGATACGCGCACCGACGACGCCGACGACGTGCGCGCCAAGGCGAACGCCGCCGACACGCTGGTCCGCTACCCCGACATCAGCGCGATGGTGGGGCTCTGGAGCTACAACGGCCCGGCGATCCTCAACGCGGTGCGCGAGGCCGGCAAGGCCGGCCGCGTGCGGATCGTCGCCTTCGACGAGGCCGACGAGACGCTGGCGGGGATCAAGGCGGGCGACATTCACGGCACCGTGGTGCAGCAGCCGTACGAATTCGGCTATCAGGCCATCAAGCGGATGGCGCAGGCCGTGCGCGGCGACCGGTCGTTCATCCCCGACACCAAGCAGATCATCGTGCCGACACTCATCGTCAACCGGGCCAACGTGGACGAGTTCACGCAGCGCATCAACACGTTGAGGGGGCGATAAATGGGCACCGCGCTTCTCGAGAGCCGCCGTCGATTCCTTGCGGGCCTCGGCAAGGCTGGCGCCGCGCTGGCGGGCGCGTCGTGGCTCGACGCCATCGGCTACGCACAGGGTCTCCGCGGGGCGGCGCGCGCCCTCATCCAGCAGCCGCGCGTCCGCGCGGACTTCGACCGCGCGGTGCTCGGCGCGTTCCTGGAGCACCTCGGGAGAGCCGTCTACACCGGTGTCTATCAGCCGGGTTCACCGCTCTCCGACGCCAAGGGCTTCCGCACCGACGTCGTGCGCGAGGTCAAGGAGATGGGCGTTCCCGTCGTCCGCTACCCCGGCGGAAACTTCGTCTCCGGCTACAACTGGCTCGACGGCGTGGGCCCCAAAGCGCAGCGCCCGACGGTGCTCGAGCGCGCGTGGAATTCGATGGAGACGAACCAGTTCGGCACCAACGAGTTCGTCGACTGGTGCCGGCTCGTCGGGGCCGAGCCGCTCCTCGGGATGAACTTCGGCACGGGCAGCGCGGAGATGGCCGTGGCCTACACCGAGTACTGCAA
>DATMDI010000609.1:0-4153 GCA_035557875.1 Vicinamibacterales bacterium | reverse complement strand
GGTGACGTTGCGCGACTCGGCGCGCTGAATGCGCCGCTCGATCTCGCGCAGGTTGTCGAGATACTCGGTCACCCGCTGGTTGTCGCGGGCGCCCAAGCCTCGTTGCAGCTGCCGTGCCTCGGCCGAGATCGAGTCGAGCATGCTGCGCTCGTCGCGGATGCGCGCCGCGCGCTGCGCCGGGCTCCCCGCCTGGCCGAACATGCGCTCGAACACCACCCGCGGGTTGATGTCCATCGGCAGCGGCGTAGAGGGCGTGCTCCACGACACCGTGTTGAGATAGGCGCAGTTGAACCCGGGCGAGCAGGCGCCGACGTAGCCGGTGAAGTCCTCGGTCGCCACCTCGATTGAGGGGAACGGCGTGTCCTGACCGATCTGCTGCGCCACGACCTGATCCACGCTCGTGTTCGCGAGCACGTCCTCGGCCTCGGTGCGCTTCGGCCACACGCCGGTAAGGAATCCGGCGGCGCTCACCGCGTGGTCGCCCACCTGGCTGCCCGGATGCGACCGGGTCAGGTTCGACACCACCACCATCTGGTCCTTGAACGCCTCGATGGGCTTGAGGATCGGCTTGAAGTCGAACCCGGCGCCGACGCGCTCGGGGATCCACTGCTCCATGATGGCGCCGTTGGGCACGTAGATCGCGCCGAACCGCGTCCGCGGCCGCGCCTGCGCCCGCGCCAGCGCGGTGAAGGCCGGCAGCATGGCGTCGAGCAGCGGCAGCGACACGGCCACTCCCATGCCCTGAAGGAACGTGCGCCGCGGCAGAGACTTCTTGGTGACGAACATAGCGCTCCCTTGTTGGGCCGCCTGAAGGCGACCCTTACTTCCGTGCCGTACGGGTCGTCTCGAACTCGCGCGCGCCTGGTGTCATCCGCATCCGGAACGGGACGCTGTGGACGATGCCGAGCACGATCGACGAGAACCGGTAGTCATCCTTGGCGGCCGCGTGCAGGACGCCGCGCACCGCCGGCATGTCCCGCGCGTCCACGCCGCGCCCGAGCGCGTAGATGAGCAGCTTCTCGGTCATCGTCGCGACGAACAGGTCGGGCTTGTCGAGGATGGCGTTGCGCAATGTCACGACGCCGTTCACCGGCGTGCCGTCCGCGAGCTGCCCCGAGGCGTCGATCGGCCCTCCCGGCTCGCGGGTACGCCACGCCCCGATCGCGTCGAAATTCTCCAGCGCGAACCCCACCGGATCCATCACCTTGTGGCAGCTCGCGCACACCGGATCGGCGCGGTGCAGGGCCAGCTGCTCACGGACCGTCGTCGGCTTCTCGCCTTCGGTGTTGCCCTTGAGCGACGGCACGTCGGGGGGCGGCGGCGGCACCGGCAGCCCGAGCAGGTTCTCGAGCACCCACTTGCCGCGCAGCACCGGCGACGTGCGCTCGGCGTGCGACGTCACCGCCAGCATGCTGCCCTGCCCGAGGATGCCGCGGCGCGAGTCGTCGGTCACGGGCACGCGGCGGAATCGGCTGCCATAGACGTTGGGGATGCCGTAGTGCCGGGCCAAGCGTTCGTTCACGAACGTGAAGTCGGCGCGCAACAGGTCGAGCACGTTGCGGTCCTCTTTCACGATGGTCGCAAACAGCAGCTCGGTTTCCCGGCGGAAACCCTGGCGCAGGTTGTCGTCGAAGTCGGGAAACTCGTCGGAGTTGGGCTGCACGCTGCGGACGTTGCGCAACTGCAGCCACTGCCCGGCAAAGTTGGTGACGAGCGCCTCGGACCGTGGATCGGCCAGCATGCGGCGCACCTGCTGCTCGAGCACCGCCGGCTGCGTGAGCGTGCCTTGCGCCGCCGCGCGCAGCAGCGGCTCGTCGGGAATGCTGCTCCACAGGAAGAACGACAGCCGCGACGCCAGCTCGACGCCGCTGACGGCGTGGACACTGCCTGGCGCCGCGCCGGCCGGGTCGCGCTCGACGCGGAAGGCGAAGCGCGGGCTGGCCAGGATGCGCTGCAGGCCGCGCTGGATACCGGACTCGAAGCTGCCACCCGCGCGCGCCGCGTCGTAGAACTCGAGGATCGGCGCCAGTTCATCGACGCCGACCGGCTGGCGGTAGGCGCGGCGCGCCAGCCGGCCGAGAATCTGCGACGCGCAGGCGCGCTCGCCAGCCCGCGTGGCGGGCCGGCAGGTGAAGATGGCGCGCCGGCTCGGCGTGTCGCCGGGGCCCGTCGGGTCGAACGGTCCGGTCACGGCCAGCGTTTGAATGTGCGGCCGACCGGCCCACTCGAAGTTATCGGCGGAACTGCGCAGGAAGGGCTGGACGCGTACCGTGTCCTTCACGGCGAGATGATCGACGAACGCCACGGTCACCTCGTGCGGCCCGGCCGGCACTTTCACCCGCACCCGCATCCGCGCCTCCACCGCGCCGCCGGTGTCGGTCGGCTTCTCGAACAGTTGCACCAGGTCCTCGGTCCCGCCAATGGTGACGTGGTGCACGGCCTTGCCGTCGATCGCCACTTCGAACTCGCTCGGGTACTGGAGACCGCGGACCATGTCCAGGTTGGTGCGATAGAGCTTGGTCTGAAAATCGTATTCACCGTCGAGCGGAAAGAAGTGGCGCACACGCAGGCCGCCCACAGTGCCGAGCGGCAATCCCTCGACATGCTGGTTCTGCGACAGATCCTGCGCTACGCGATAGGTGTCGCTGCCCGGGCGCAGGGCGGGATCGCCCACGGCCACGGCGCTGATCCGGGCCGCCGCCGCGAGGTAGCGCTCCTGCAGCGAGGGAGACACGCCGAGCACGTCGGAGATGTTGTCGAAGCCGAAGGCGGAATCGTCGGGCGGCAGCAGCGAGGCCACGTCCACGTCGAGCGCCAGCAGGTCGCGGATCGCGTTGCGGTACTCGGCCCGGTTGAGACGATGCAGCATCGGCCGGCCCGGGTCGGGCCGCGCGACGGCGCCGTGATCGAGACCATCCTCGACGTAGGCGACGAACGCCTGCAGCGCCTGCGCATCGGGGCGCCTGATACCTTGCGGCGGCATGACGCCGGCGCGGACCTTCTTGACGACCTTCTCCCACACCTCGGCGTGCTCGGGCAGCCGCGCGAGGTCCAGGCCGTCGAGGGCCAGGCCGCCGGTCTTGAGCCGCGCATTGTGGCAGGTGACGCAGTACTGATCGACCAGGGTCTTGTGCGCGGCTGGCGCGGGGGCCGCCGCGGGAGCTGCCGCGGCGCGCGCGGGCACGCCACTCCCTGCCTGAGCGGCGGTCAGGGCGGCAGCGGTACCCCAAAGCACGGCGGTGACGGTAAGCGCGGCGTTTCGCATGGGCTAGGGCAGAATCCGATCCTGTCAAATATGCCAGATTCCGCCCCGTTTGACCCTCCCCTAACCGGGATATACCGGACCCGTATTACTCTGCATGGCCGTGGTTTCGCCCCTCTGCTTCTCGAGCGCGCGCACGCTGGCCGCCCGGATTGCGCGCCGTGAGGTGTCGGCGCGCGAGGTCATGGCCGCTCACCTGGCACAGATCGGGCGGATCAACCCTTCGGTCAACGCCGTCGTTGCCAAGCTTCCGGATGAGACGTGCCTCGCACTCGCCGACGAGGCGGATGCGCGCCAGGCGACCGGTGCCCCGCTCGGTCCGCTACATGGGCTGCCGATCGCGTTCAAGGACCTGCAGGATGCCAAGGGCCTGGTGTGCGCGCGCGGGTCGCGTATCTATGCCGGCCACGTCTCCCGGACCGATGCGGTGCTGGTCGAACGGCTGCGGAACGCCGGGGCCCTCGGCATCGGCAAGACCAATGTCCCCGAGTTCGGGCTGGGCTCGCACACCTACAACGAGGTCTACGGCGTCACACGGAACCCCTACGACCTCGGCAAGAGCGCCGGCGGGTCGAGCGGCGGAGCCGGCGCGGCGCTGGCCACGGGCATGCTGCCCATTGCCGATGGGAGCGATCTCGGCGGCTCGCTGCGCAACCCCGCCAACTTCAACAACATCGTCGCGCTGCGGCCGTCGGTCGGCCTGGTGCCGACCGCCCCAGACCCGTTCCCGCGGCTCGGCTTCGGCGTCAACGGGCCGATGGCGCGCTTCGTCGCCGACGTGGCGTTTCTCCTCAGCGCGATGGCCGGCGCCGATCCGCGCGATCCGGGCTGCGAGCGATCGGACCCTGCCGTATTCGCCGGCGATCTCGCCCGCGACCTGCGCGGGCTGCG
>DATMDI010000608.1:0-8108 GCA_035557875.1 Vicinamibacterales bacterium | reverse complement strand
ATCCGAATTGGAAGGCGCCGCGCCTCTCCTGGGGGCACCCGGACCTGGAAGGCATCTGGACGAGCGACGACATGCGCGGCATCCCGACATCGCGCCTGCCGGCGCAGGGCACCCGGGAATCGCTCACGCCGGAGGAGTTTGCGCGGCGCGCGGGCGGTGACGAGGCGTCGCGCGACCGGGCCGTCAACGAGGAGACGTTCCTCCGCAACGAATTCGGCGTTCGCACGTTCGGCTACACGTCGTTCGTCGTCGAACCGGCGGACGGCCGCCTGCCGGCGCTGACGCAGGCGGGCCTCGCCAGGCAGAAGGCCTCGTTCGGCGTCGGCACCTTCGGCAACCGGCCATTCAACGATTTCGAGGACTTCTCGCTCTACGACCGCTGTATCACCCGCGGCGTCGGCGGGGTGTTCCCGGTGCTGTACGGCAACGGTCTTCGCATTGCCCAGACGCCAGGCGAGGTGGTCATCAGCTACGAGATGGTGCACGACACGCGTGTCATTCCGCTCGACGGCCGGCCGCACGTCGGCCCCGCCATCAAGCAGTACATGGGGAACGCGCGCGGGCACTTCGAGGGCGACACCTTGGTGATCGTGACCAAGAACTTCACCGATCGAATCGGCTTCCAGGGGCCCAACAGCGAAGGGCTGACGCTGACCGAGCGGTTCATGCGCATCGACCCGAAGATGATCGACTACCGCATCCGCGTGGAAGACGCGGAGATGTATACCGCGCCCTTCACCATGCGGTTCACGATCACCGAGCAGCCGAACTACCAGCTCTACGAGTATTCCTGTCACGAAGGCAACTCGGCGGTGGGCAATGCGCTCAGTGGCGAGCGCGCCTACGAGCGGCTGGTGGCCGAGGCCAAGGCCAAGGGGCTGCCGGTGCCGCCGCGCACCACGGGCATGGAGGTCTACTCGGGCCAGGCCGTGGAGGGTGTGCAGCCGGTCCGCGAGGTCGGCTTCGGCAAGTAGATTCGCTGATGCGTATCGACATCTGGTCCGACATCGTCTGCCCCTGGTGCTACGTGGGCAAGCGCCGCTTCGAGCGGGCGCTCGACACGTTCGACGACCGCGCCGCGGTGGAGGTCGTCTACCGCTCGTTCCAGCTCGACCCGTCGCGCCCGAAGGGGCAGACACACCAGCGTCGCGAGATGTTGATGGCCAAGTACGGCCTGTCGCTGGAGCAGGTCGAGACGCTCGACGGGCGCATGGAGCAGACCGCCGCGGCCGAAGGCCTCGAGTACCACCTGAGCGAGGACGGCGTCACCGGCAACACCTTCGACGCACACCGCCTGCTGCAGCTGGCAGGGTCGCGCGGCCGTCAGGACGCCGCGGTCGAGCGGTTGTTCCGCGCCTACTTCACCGAAGGCCGGTCGGTGTTCGAACCCGAAGCGCTGACACCGCTCGCGGTCGAGGCCGGGCTCGACGAAGCCGAGGTCCGTGAGGTGCTCGCGGGCGACGCCTATGCCGATGCGGTCGCCGCCGACATGCGCGAAGCGCGTGCGCTGGGTGTGAACGGCGTGCCGTTCTTCGTCATCGACCGCCGCTTCGGTGTGTCGGGGGCGCAGGCCACCGAGGTGTTCGCGCAGACGCTGGCGCGCGCCCGCAGCCATCGCGCCGCTTCATGAGGCGGGTAGGGCGGGTGGGGCGGGTAAGGCGGGTGGGGTCGCAGCCGATAACGTCCACGTGGCCTTCATGAACCATCGCTCGTCTCGTGCCGCTGTCGTCGTCGCCCTGGCGGGCCTGCTGGCCGCCGCGCCGTTCGCACGGGCGCAGAACGCGCAGCCGGCGCCGGCCGCCAACGGCCGCGGCCTCATCTGGGCGGTGGAACGCGACGGCCGGATCGGGTGGCTGGTCGGATCGCTGCACCTCCTCACCGCCGACGCGTATCCGCTGCCGCCGGCGCTCGACGCAGCGTTCGCCCGTTCCGAGGTTCTCGTCGAAGAGGCCGACCCCGAGGAGCTGAAGAGCCCGGCGGCGGCGATGCAGCTGCTCGCCAAGGCCATGTACCCGCCTGGTACCACGCTGCAGTCGCAGGTGTCGAAGGACACCTTCGAGAAGATCGCGAAGCGCGCCGAGAAGGCGGGGCTGCCGATCGAGCGCCTGCAGCAGTTCAAGCCGTGGATGGTGGCGCTGACGCTCGTGGGGCTGGAGCTGCAGCGCGGCGGCTTCGACGCGTCGCTCGGCCTGGATCAACATTTCCTGAATCGCGCGCCGGCGGCGGGCAAGGCCGTCCGGACGCTCGAGAGCGCGATGGAACAGATCGACTTTCTCGAGAGCTTGAGCCCGCAGCTGCAGGACGGGTTGGTGGCGGCCACTCTCGACGGCGCCGAGACCGAACTGGCGCAGGTGCAGAAGATTGCCGCGGCCTGGAAGGCCGGCGACCCGGCGCCGATCGAGCGCCTGCTCCTGAGCGACTTGCAAGGTTTCGACGCGAAGGTGTACGACACGCTGCTCGTGGCGCGCAACCAGCGCTGGCTGCCGAAGCTCGAGGAGTGCTTCGCGGTGCAGCGCTGCTTCGTGGTGGTGGGCGCCGCGCACCTGGTGGGGCCCGATGGCCTGGTCACGATGCTCCGGGCCAGGGGTTACTCGGTCACCCAGCAGTAGCCCGGCGCGGCTGAAGCGGCGCCCTACGTATGACGATTGATCCCGCCCGTCACTCGTCGGCGCGCGCCACCTCGACCGTCCGGTCGTCGCCGCGGCCGCTCACGCGCAGTTGCCACGGATTGCAGCACACCTCGCAGTCCTGCACCAGAGTGCCGCGCACGTCGGGCTCGAGATAGATCTCCACGGTCTCGCCGCAGTACGGGCACTCCACCAGGAACTCCGAATCCATCCCCTCATTGTGCCTGCGGCCAGGGCGCGCCGATAGTCTGAAGGATGGCAGGGCAGCGGTCGTGAACACGTGGACGAGCCCGCGGCGCCCCGAGACGCCGGCGCCGGACGACCAGTCCGGGCTGCTGCTGTACGAGCCGTACTACGGCCTGTCCGAGAAGCCGTTCAGCCTCTCGACCGACCCGCGCTTTCTCTACCGGAGCGAATCGCACACTCCGGTGTTCCAGGACGTGCTCGCGGGCATCCGCCGCCGCGAGGGGCTGGTGGTGCTCAGCGGCGAAATCGGGACGGGCAAGACCACACTCTGCCGGTCGGTGCTGGGCGCGCTCGATCGCAAGACGTTCTCCGCGTTCGTTCCCGATCCCTTCGTCACGCGTGAGGACCTGCTGAAGATCCTGCTGATCGAATTCGGCGTCGTCTCGGTGGACGACCTGATGCGCGGACAGCTGCAGGGAGCCTCGCGCGCCGAGCTGAGCTACCCGCTTTACGAGTTCCTGCGGTCGCTGGAACCGCTCGACGGGTTCGCCGTGGTGCTGCTCGACGAAGCGCAGAGCCTGCCGGTGCCGCTGCTCGAGGAGATCCGCATCCTGTCGGACCTCGAAGGCGCCCGGAAGCTGCTTCAGGTCGTGCTGATCGGCCAGCCCGAGCTCACTACCGCGCTGCGGTTGCCCCACATGCGGCAGCTGCAGCAGCGGGTGACGACGCACTGCGAACTGCAGCCACTCACCCGCGAGGGCGTGCAGGGATACGCGGCGCACCGCCTGACGGTTGCCGGCGCGGCGGCCGACCGGCTGCACTTCACCGGCGACGCGCTCGCGCTCGTGTTCGAGGCGTCGGGCGGCGTGCCTCGAGTCGTCAACCGCCTGTGCGATCGCGCGCTGCAGCGGGGGCACCAGGCGCGGAGCGCGACGATCGGGTCCGATCTGGTACGCGGCGCCATCGACGACCTCCAATTGATCGTGTCGATGCCCACGAGGATCGGGCCGGTTCTCCTGCCAGCCCCGGCGCCGGCGCTGCCGCTTGCAGCGGTTCTCGCCTTGGCGGCCGCCGCAGACAGCGCGGTGCCGCTCGCGTCGGAGTTCCCGGCCGAGCCCGTGGTGGCCGCCGACCAGGTGGCGCTGCCCCTCGCCGCTGAACCCGGCGTGGCCGTGCATACGACCTCTGAGGCCGAGTCCACGGTGGGCTCCGACGACCTGCGGGCTCTGCTCGCGTTGCTGCCCGCGATTCCGTCGTCGCCGTCACCCGGGCTCGTGCCGCCGCCGAGCGAGCCGGCACGTGTGGATCGTCGCCGCCCGGCGCGGCCGCGGCACGTCGAAGCCCCGCGCGCCAGCCGGACGCGCGGGGTCGTGGCCGCGTCGCTGATCCTGCTCGGCGCCATGTCCGGCACGACACTCGCGTTCTACTGGGTGTGGGCCGGGCCGCTCCTGACCGAAGCGGTGGTCATGCCGGTCGTCAAGCGCCCGCCCGCGCGCATCGGCGCGCCGCTGCCGGCGGTGCTGCCGCCAGCAGTCGATTTCGGCAGCGATGTCTTCGAGCCACCGCCGGCGAGCGGCAACGGAGAAGCGGACGATCGCGCACCGTCGGCCCCGGTGGCCGCCGGCCCGGCGCAGGACATCTGGGTCGTCCAGGTGGCGGCCCTTGATGACTACGGGCGCGCGGCCGAAGTGGTGCGTCAACTCAGCGCGCGCGGATTCACGGCATTCACGAATGCGAGCACGATGCGCAGCGGCGCCACGCTGTACCTGGTGCTGGTCGGACCGTACGCGTCACGCGCGGCCGCGGCCGGCGGGCTCGAGTCCGTCACCAGGGTCCCCGGCATGGGCCAGCCGATTCTGCAGCCGGTTCCGCCCGCCACCGCCGTTCTTCGCTGACGCGTGCGGCCCGGCCCGGCTTGCCGCGTGATGCGGAACCGGGCACACTTGCACGCGCACCACCCGTGAACCCGCTGTATCTCTCCATCGCCCTGGTGACCGGCGCCGCCATCGCGGTGCAGGCGCTGGCCAACTCGCGGCTGCGCCTGGCGCTCGGGACGCCCGTGTGGGCCGCGATCGCGCAGTTCGTCGTCGGCCTCGTGCTGCTCATCGTCGTCGCGTTCGCGACGCGTCAGCCGGCTCCGATCCTGGGCGGCCTCGGGCGCATGCCGGCGTGGGCGTGGGTCGGCGGCATCGTCGGCGCGCTCTTCATCGTCGTCAGCATCGTGCTCACCCCGCGGCTCGGCACCGCGGTCACGCTCGCCACGATCACGGTGGGGCAGTTGATCGCCGCGCTCGCGCTCGATCATTACGGATGGCTCGGGTCCCCGGTGATCCGCCTGTCGCTGCCGCGCGTCCTCGGTGCCGCCTGTCTCCTGCTCGGCATCTTCCTGATGCGGTTGAAATGATCGGAACTGCTGCAGGCTCCCGGCCCTCGGCCTGTACGTGGGGGCCGGCTTTAGCCGCCTGGGCCGCCTGAAGGCGGCCCCCACAACGGCCTTCTACCCGCCCTTCGTGGCGCTCTGCACTCGCGTGAGCGCTTCCTTGAAGCGCGGGTCGGCGGGGTAGAGCCGGACCGACTCCGACAACGAATCGATGGCCTCGCGGACGCGACCGAGGCCGACGAGTGCGCCGGCGTACCCGAAGCGTGCGTCAGTGGCGCGCGGGTCGATCGCCATAGCCTGCGAGTACTGTTCCAGCGCGGCCTGGTACTGCCCGTGACGCCCGAGTAGTTCGCCCAGCTTGATCCGGGCATCGAGGTCTTTGGGGGCCAGCCGGATCGTCTCTTCGAAAGCGGCCCGGGCCCCGGCGTCGTCGCCGGTCAGGCTGAGCGCCCTCGCCAGGTTGTAGCGCAGCGAGACGCTGCCGGGCGCGAGTTCGACGCCACGGCGGAAGTGTTGCACGGCGGTCTGGTAGTCGCCCGCTTCCGCCGCACGGATGCCACGCGCTTCCTCGGAGGCCGACCCGCCGAGCAGGCCGCGCAGTTCCGCCATCAGCGGATCGGGCGGCCCGATCTGAACCTTGCCCTGCTGGCGGAGGTGCGTCTCGGCCTTGGCGGTCTCGCCCAGCCCGCGGTAGGCGAGGGCCAGCGGATAGTGCGTGATCGACGCGCGCGGATCCACGGCGAGCACCTGTTCGAACTGCTCGACGGCCCGGGCGTACTCGCGCCGGGCCAGCGCCGCCTGCCCCAGCCCGTAGAGTGCCGCCGCCATCCGGGGCTGTGCCGCGAGCGCTTGCGTGAACCGCGTGTCGGCCTGGGCCGGCTGGCCGTCGTCGAGATAGACGTTGCCGAGCCAGACGAGCGCGGCGGCGTCGCCCGGCCGGAGCCGCAGCGCGCGCTCGAACGCGGCGATCGCCTTGGGGCGATCGGGCCGGTTCAGATAGACGTGCCCGAGGTAGTAGGGCCACCGCATTTCGGCGGGTGCCAGCGCCTGGGCGTGAAGGTAGCTGGTTTCGGCGGCGTTGGCGCGATTGGCGGCGAAGAGCAGACTCCCCAGCGTGCCGTAGGCGGGCGCGAGCACGGCCGGCGCGGCGCGCTGTTCCGCGAGCGCGGTCAGCGCCGCGAACTGCTCGGTGATCTGCTTCTGCACCACCGGGTCCATGCCGGTAAGGTCCGGCAGCGTGACCGGCGGGAGTGTGGCCGCGGCGGGTGCAGTGCCCATCGACGACGGCTGCGCCCGGTCCGGCGTGTTGCCTCGACAGGCGGTGATGGCGAAAAGGAGAGCGATGGCTCCGGCGTGGAGCGCACCCCGCGGCAGTGACACCCCGCGATCCTAGCAAAGCAAACGAAAAGGGCCCGCCTCCGAAGAAGCGGGCCCTGTGATGGACAGGGCGGTCTGAAGACCGCCCTCTACGTTTTCGCCGTTCGCTAGAAATCGAAGGTCAGCGAAACCTTGAACAGGCGCGGAGCGACGACGCTCGTCGGCGCGAGCCACGTGGCATACGTGGCGCTGGCACCGCTGATCGTGTCGTCGTTGAGGATGTTGAACATGTCGAGGCTCACGACCGCCTTGCGGTTCGAGAAGCGCACCACCTTACCCAGGCGCAGGTCGATCTGGTTGAACCGCGCCCCGTAGGTCGTGCCCGGCGGAACCAGGTTGACCGCGGTCGTGCCCGTGATCACGCCGCCACTCGGCAGACGACCCAGGCCGCCCTGGGCCACTGGCCGTGACACGTCGCTGTTGGGCGCTGCGTAGACCGCCGAGTACTCGATGCCGGGAATGCTCTGGTACGAGCCGCCGAGCTGTACGTCGATCTTCGGAATGGTGTAGGAGCCGAGGAACTTCACCTGCGGCAGCCAGTTCTGCTCCATGTGGCACGACTCCAACGAGCTCGGCGAGGCCGGAGCCGCCGGGTTCCCCAGCATTTCGACCAACGCGTTGTTGCCCGCTTTGGCCGGATCCTGGACGTCGCAGAAGTCCGTCTGCTGGTGCCCGGTGCTGAGGCCGCCCTGGAAGATGATGCCCTGCGGCAGCCGCGCGCTCAGACCGATGTCGTAGCCGAACCACTTGTCGTAGACATTGCTGTCCGGGAACATCGTCTTCGAAAGCCCGGTGAGGTTGTTGACCGCCACGCCAGGGTTCAGGTTGTAGAAGTGCTGGGTGTAGATGTTGTCCGGCAGCGACTCGCCGCCCGCTGACGCCGGCGCGGTGGGGATGAGGCCAGGCGTCACCGAGTACACGCCGAAGTCGGCAGCCGTCGCGGAGGTATTGTCCGTCACCAGGAAGTTGCCGAACCGGCGCCAGAACACGCCGCCGTTGATCGACAGCCCCTGCGTCAGCTCGTGCTGGGCGCTCACCGAGTACTCCCAGCTGTAGGGCCGCTTGCCCCAGCCGTAGCGGGCATCGTCCATGACCGCGAGGTTGGGGATCAGCGAGTTGCTGTAGAAGTTCTGGTTCGGACCCACCGCGAGGCCGCAGGTGTCCACCTGGTTGTCGATGCCGGCCGCGGTCGGACCCTGCGCCGTGTTGCGGGTCAGGTCGCAGTCGGGGACGAAGTCCCGATCGTTGTCGACCCACGACCGCGACGACGTGAGCTGTACGTTGTAGCCCGGCTGACTCGCCAGACCGCCGACGACGAGCGCCTGACCGAGCACGTACTTGCCAACGTTGCCCTTGAGCGCGGTCCGGCCGTCGCCGAACAGGTCGTAGGCCACCGCGACCTTCGGCGTGAAGTCCTTGTAGCGCGTGGTGCTGAACTTCGGCACCGTGTAGTTGCGGCCCGGCGTGAGCAGCGACGAACCCAGGTGGTACTCGGGGTTCTCGGAGAAGAACCAGTCGAGGCGGATGCCGCCACTCAC
>DATMDI010000607.1:0-3534 GCA_035557875.1 Vicinamibacterales bacterium | reverse complement strand
ATTCCGTTCGGGTTCTGGCGGTCGGTCGGCGCCTCCGTCAACGGCTTCGTGGTCGAGGCGTTCGTCGACGAGCTCGCCGCCGCGGCCAAGGCCGATCCGGTGGCATTCCGGATGAAGTTGCTGCAGGCCAGCCCCGCCGACGACATGGGCTACAAGCGCGCCCGCTCGATTGCGGTCCTCAAGGCCGCGGCGGAGAAGTACCGCTGGGATACACGGCCGTCGCCCAAGCCGATCGGCAGCGGTGAGATCCTCACCGGCCGAGGCGTCGCCTACACGTTCCGCAGCCAGACGGTGGTGGCCCAGATCGTGGACGTCGAGGTGAACCGGCGCACGGGGCGGGTGTGGGTGAAGCGCATCGTCTGCGCCCACGACTGCGGGCTGGTGATCAACCCCGACGCGCTGACGCGGACGCTGGAAGGGGCGATGCTGCACTCGCTCAGCCGCGCGCTCTACGAGGAGGTGCGCTTCGACACCGAAAAGGTGTTGAGCACCGACTGGGCGTCGCACCCGACGCTGACGCATCTCGACACGCCCGAGACGATCGACGTCATCCACGTCAACGGCGATCCCAACCCGGACCGGCCGGACCTGCCGCATTACGGCGCCGGCGAGACCGCGTGCAAGCCGCTGCTCGCGGCGGTGGCCAACGCCATCTACGACGCCACCGGGGTTCGTCTCCGCCGCGTGCCGTTCCGCAATGCCAGGGTGCTGGCCGCGCTCAAGGCCGCGAACCTGGCGGTATGAGACTTCTTTCGTAGGGGCAGGTCTTCAGGCCTGCCCCTACGGCCCGCGATCATCTTCCGCCAGCCTCCGGTTCGTAGACGCCGAGCCGGCCGAAGGGCTCCTTTGGGAAACGCTGCCGGCTACCAGGCCACTCCGAGACGGTTCGCAGTGTCGGCAAGGCGCCGGTCCTTCGTCCACAGTGCCTCGCGCGATACGAACGCCGAGGCCAGCAGGTGCATGTCCACCCACCCCAGACCCTTCCCCATCAGGCGATGCGCGTCGATGAACTGCATGACTTCCTCGCTTGGTAGCGCAGGCAGTTGTGGGAGGTCGACGAGCAGCGACAGGATCTCGACCCTCCGCCGCAGATTCCCGCACGCGAGTTCTCCAATGACGAAGGCATGGCAGAGCACCTGGCCGTCATGGAGCTGTTCCACAAGTCGCGCGTCTGCGACGCGGAGGTGGTCCACCCAAACGGATGTGTCGACGAGGATCATCGAGGACGACGGTGGGCAGGGCGACGTCTCGGGATCGACCGAACACCTCGTTCGGTGCCGCCCAACGCCGCCAGCCGGCGGGCGCTCTCCCGGGCTACCAACGCTTCGAGACCGGCCCGAACGACGGCGGTTTTCTCGCGCAGGCCGCTCAGCGCGGTCGCGCGCCCGAGCAAGGCGTCGTCGATGTTCAGTGTGGTGCGCATATGCATCAGTATGCCAGTACGATGCATATCGCTTCAAGGTTCACGGCAAGGCTGGTTCAGCCGCCTTTCACCTCGTCGCGGCCATTGCTGCGTCCTGTCGCGCATGTCCTCGACGGATTAGCCAACACTGGGCGACTACAAGCCGTCACGGTTGCATCGGCAACGGCTTTCACCGGGCAGACTGGCCCCAGTCCGATGACGTGGCAGCGTCCAGTGCACTTGTGAACAGCGGATGGACAGATCGGCGACATAGGCTTGCTCAGAGGATCATCATCATGAGCGCAAGCCATCACCCTACCGACATTCATCTGCGTCAACATCGGGCGAAAAAGCGGGACAAGCTGCTCGCGCGGATCGCGGCGGCACCGGCGACCGGACGGGCTGTGCTCGAAGCCAAGGTGCTGCGCACCTATTCACCATTCCACTCGGCGATGAGAGCGAAGCTGCCCCCAGCGGCGGTCTAGTGGTCTGCCTTCTGCGTGTCGCTTGCTCGCCGGGTCGGCGCTAATCAGTCTGCCTCGTTGACAGCGACCACGGCCACCTTGAAGGGAGGCGTGGGGTTTTCGCGAGCCGCGTTCGAGCCGCGCCGATGAGCGTCACGAACCCGCGAGAAGTCACAGGGGGCCAGCGGGATTTGAGCGACGCGAGAGCGGCGCGATTCCCGCGGCCAGCGGGCAGTTGGGCATCGCAGCGGGTTCCGGCGCGGTTGAGAAGCGGCCTCGCGAAAACACCCACGCCACCCGATCATGCCGTGGTGCCTGTTCGCAGGGCGGTCTGAAGACCGCCCTCTACGAAGCGGGTCTCTAAAGACCCGCAGCCACTGGAACCACCCTAGGTGCTGATCGCGCGGCCGGTCGTCAGCTCCGCGAGCACCGAGCGCATCTCCGACAGCTTGGGCGGCTTGTTCAGCACCCGGTCCACGTGCGCCGGCACGTCGCCGTCGTCCACCAGCCGCTGCCCCCAGCCGGTGAGCAGGATGACGGGCGTGGACGGCGACAACTCCTTCACGCCTGCGGCCACCTGACGTCCGTCCACGTAGGGCATGCCCAGATCGGTGATCACGACCTGAAACGGCGCATTGGCCTCGCGCGCGGCCGAGAAGGCCTCGAGCCCGGCCAGGCCACCGGTGGCCGTCGTCACCGCGTGCCCGTCCGATTCGAGTGTGTCGCGCAGCGACTTGAGCAGCAGCGGGTCGTCGTCCACGACCAGAATCCGCTGGCGCGGCAGCTTGGCCGCCTTGACCGGTTGCGCTGCCACGGGCGCGTCTCCGGCGGCGGCCGGGAAGACGAGCTGCACGGTGGTGCCGCGGCCCGGGGCGCTGAGGATGTAGATCTCCGCGCCATGGCGCTGGACGGTGCCGTACACCGTCGCCAGTCCCAGCCCGGTCCCGCGCTCACCCTTGGTCGTGAAGAACGGCTCAAGGCAGCGGCGCTGCGTGTCGGCATCCATCCCGACACCGCTGTCGGACACCTCGATGTAGACACGGTCTGGCGCAGCGGCGCGCGAGCCGTCCGGCGTGCGCCGGGTGCGGACGCTCAACGTGCCGCCCTCCGGCATCGCGTCCACCGCGTTGAAGACGAGATTGGTCAGCGCCTCGCGCAGCTCGCTCTCGACGCCAGGCACCAGCGGCTCGTTGGTGGCCAGCGAGGTGTCGAGCTCCACCACCGCGCCGCGCTCCTGCGGCATGTCGCTCCAGCGGGCGCGAGTGAGGCTGATGACGTCGCGCGCGACGTCGTTCAGATCGACGGTGCTGAGCACCATCTCGGCCTCGGGCGGGCGATAGAACTCGCGCATGCGTGCCACCGTCTGGGCCACGTCGTCGGTCGCCCGCTGGATGGTCTCGAGGTAGTCGCGCGCCCGGCCGCTGAGCTGGGGCTCGGTCTCGAGCAGCGACTCGGTGTAGAGCGCCACCGGCGAGATGGCGTTGTTGATGTCGTGGGCGATGCCGCTGGCCATCTGCCCGAGCGCCTTCAACCGTTCCTGCTGCATCACCGCCTGCTGGGTCTGGTGCAGGTCGTCGTAGGCGCGCTGCAGCGCGGTGTGGAGCTGCGCCTGCCGGGCGGCGAGGCCGACGTGCTCGCTCAACTGGCGCAGGAACTCGCAATCGGGGC
>DATMDI010000606.1:0-8118 GCA_035557875.1 Vicinamibacterales bacterium | reverse complement strand
GTTCTGTCTTTGGACAGGGCATGCCTGCGCGATCTGCGCGCCTCGCCCAGGCTGCACCTCGCACTTCTCGCGACGTTTCACAATCCGCGCACGCGTTTGGGCGACATCGTGCTGTCGAGGGCCTTGCATCCGGCGCAGCGTGGCGGCCATCGGACTCCTGCCGGCGCTGTCGCTCGTGGCGGGCGTGCTGGCGGGGCTCGCGCTGCCCTCGACGCCGCTGCTGCTCGCCGTGGCCGCAGGTGCGCCGGTCATCGCGGCCGCTACGTATCTGCTCGGGTGGATGCGGGCAACCACCGTCGCCATCGTCGCCGGGTTCGCCGCGTGCGGGGCGCTCAATGCCGCGCACGCGCGCGACACCGCGCTCGAGACGCCGCTGCGCCGCCTGCTCGACGAACAGTTCACCGGCTTCACCATGAGCTCGCTGGGGCCCGCGGGCGTGCACGCGCCGATCCGGACACGCGCCCGGATACTCGAGGACGCCGCCATGGGCGACGGCTTCGTGAGCCTCGGTGTTGCCGTTCGTGCCGTGCAGCTGCACGGCAACTGGCGCGCCATCGAGGGCAACGTGCGGCTCAGCGTCAGCGGGGAAGCCGCCGCCACGGCGATGGCGGCGTGGCGGGCGGGCCGTACGATCGAAGCGCCGATCACGTTCCGCCGCCCGGCGCGATTCCTCAACGAGGGCGTGTCCGACTTCGAGCGCGACCTGGCGCTGGGTGGCACTACGCTCCTCGGGTCGGTGAAGAGCGGGCTGCTTGTCGAGGTCACCGGCGCGGGCAGCTGGCTCGAGGAAACGGCCTCGGCGGCGCGGGCCGGTATCCGCAGGGCGGTATCGCGCTGGATCGGCGCCCGCAGCGCCATGTCGGCGGCGCTCGTGACGGCGGTGTTGATCGGCGATCGCGCCGCCATTCCCGACGCCGTCCGCGACGCCCTGCAGGCGGCCGGGACCTACCACGTGATCGCGATCTCGGGCGGCAACATCGCCGTGTTCGTGCTCCTGGTGTCGGCGATCGGCGCGTTGCTCGGGCTCGGCCCGCGTCGCGCCGCCGCGCTCACCATCGCGGTCCTGCTGGCCTATGCGGCGATCGTCGTGTCGGGTCCGTCGGTGCGCCGCGCGGTGCTCGTCGCCGTCCTCTATCTGGCGGCACGGGTTCTCGATCATCGCGCCCCGGCGTGGCACGCGGCCGCGGTGGCCTGCGCCGTCCTGCTCGTGGCGTGGCCGCTCGACGTGCTCGACGCCGGATTCGTGCTCACGTTCGGCGCGGCCGCAGCGCTGCTGGCCTCGCCGCCGGTGGTGGGCTCCGTGTCGCTTCCCGCGCCGCTTCGCATCGTGGCGGTGGCGATCGTCGCGTCGGTCGCCGTCGAGGCGGTGCTGCTACCGGTGCAGGCGCTCGTCTTCGCCCGCGTGACGCTGGCCGGGATCGCGCTCAACCTGGCGGCGGTACCGTTGATGACCGTGGCGCAGATCGCCGGACTGGCGGTTGTCGGCCTGGACCTGCTGGGCGGCGACGCCTCGGGGCCGGCGTGGGCGGCCGACGCGGCGGTGCGGGCGCTGCTCGGGAGCGCGGCGCTGGTCGACGTCGCTCCCTGGCTGTCGGGGCCGGTGCACCCTCCGGGCTGGGCCGCCGTCGTCGCCTACTACGCCGCGCTGGTCTCGGCGGCGTTCGCGCGACGGCTGCGTCCGGCCGCGATCGCCGCGTGGATGGTGATGGTGGCGCTCCTCGCGACCGGCGCGCCGGTGACGACACCGCTCCCCGGGCGCGAGTCAGGCGATCTGCGGGTCACCATGCTCGACGTGGGCCAGGCCGAGGCGATTCTGCTCGAGCCGCCAGGGGCGTTGCCGCTGCTGATCGACACCGGAGGGAGCCCCTTCGGCAGCGGCCTCGACATCGGCGCCCGCGTCGTCGTGCCGGCGCTCCGGGCGCGCGGTGTCACCGAGCTGGCCGCGCTGCTCGTGACGCACGGCGATCCCGACCACATTGGCGGCGCGGCTGGCGTGCTCGCACACGTCGCGGTTTCGGAGGCCTGGTTCGGCGTTCGGGTGCCTGGCCACCTGCCGGGCGACACGCTGCTGGCGGACCTGGCTCGGCGCCACACCCGCGTGCGGCAGCTTCGGGCCGGGGAGGCGATCGAGCACGGGGGACTGCGGTTTCGCGTACTGAATCCGCCCGAGCCCGACTGGGAGCGCCGCCGCGTGCGCAACGACGACTCCGTGGTGATCGAGGTGGTCTGCGGCGACGTCGCGATCCTGCTGCTCGGTGACGTGAGTGCCGGGGTCGAACGAGCGCTCGTGCCGCAGCTCACGCCGGCACGGCTGCGCGTCTTGAAGGTGGCCCACCACGGCAGCCGCACGTCCACGAGCCGTGAACTGCTCGACGCGTGGAGGCCGCACCTCGCGCTCGTGAGCGCCGGACGCGGCAACACGTTTGGCCACCCGGTGGCGGATGTGATCCAGCGCCTCGAGTCGGCCGGTGCGCGCGTGCTGCGCACGGATCGTGACGGTCAGATTACCGTCACCACCGACGGCCGGACTGTGCGCTGGCGAACCTTTTTTCGTGGGGGCCGGCTTTAGCCCTTTCGTGGGGGCCGGCTTTAGCCGGCCCTGGGCCACCTGAAGCCCCTACGGCTGTTTCTTGGCCTTCTGCCACTCGGCTTCCATCGCCTCGAGCGTCGCGTCGGGTAACGCGACCCCACGCCCGGCCAACGCGCTTTCCACCTGCTCGAAGCGCGTCGTGAACTTGTCGCTGGCGCGCCGCAGCGCCGCCTCGGGCTCGACGCCCAGCTTCCGGGACAGGTTGGCGATCGAGAACAGCAGGTCGCCCATCTCGTCCTCGGCACGGGAGAGATCGCCGGTGGCCCCCGACGTGACCTCGCGGCGCAGTTCCGCCACCTCTTCGTCGATCTTGTCGAGCACGTCGGCGGCCTGGGCCCAGTCGAACCCGACGGCGGCTGCCCGTGCGCTCAGCTCGTAGGCGCGCAGCAGCGCCGGCAGGGTTTTCGGCACGCCGCTCAGAGTGGTCTTCTTTTTCGCCGCGGCCGGCGCCGCCTTTCCCGCGAGCGCCCGTTCCCGGGCCTTGAGCGATTCCCACTTCTCGATCACCTGGCCGCTCGTCATCGCATCCTCGCCGTCCTGGCGCTCGAAGACGTGCGGGTGCCGTCGCACGAGCTTGTCGGCGATGCCTTCGACCACGTCGCGGATGGAGAAGTGCCCGGCCTCCTCGTGGATGCGCGCGAGAAACACGGCTTCGAACAGGAAATCCCCCAACTCTTCGCACAGGTCCGCGGGCGTGCCGTGCTCGATCGCCTCGAGCACCTCGTAGGTTTCTTCGAGCACGAACGGACGCAGCGAGGCCGCGGTCTGCTCGCGGTCCCAGGGGCAGCCGTCGGGTGCGCGAAGCCGGCGCATGATCTCGACGAGACGCTCGAAGCTCGGGCCTGGGGTGTCGCTCACAGGCGCCATGCTACCATCCAGAATCAGGCCTCTGACCTTCCCATGAGCGACGATCTCCACACCGGCCCCGGCTCTCCGTCCAACGGCGCGTCGTCGATCAACTTCGCGTCCTTTGTGCTGTCGCTCGTGCACACGGCGGCGGTCCACTTCGGCGACGTCGGCGATCCGGTCACTGGAGAGCACCACGCGCCGAATCTGCCGCTGGCGCAGCAGATGATCGAGATCCTGGCGATGCTCGAGGAGAAGACGCGGGGCAACCTGAGCGTGGAGGAGCGCCAGCTGATCGAGCAGGTGCTCTACGAGCTGCGGGTCCGCTACCTCGAAGTCGCGGGCGGCGTCGGAGCGGCGCCGGAGTCGCGCATCATCCTCCCTTGACGGTTCCGGCGCGCGTCACCTTTCTCGGCACCGGCACGTCGCACGGGGTGCCGATGATCGCGTGCGACTGCGCCGTGTGCCGTTCGGCCGATCCGCGCGACACGCGGCTGCGCACGTCGATCTACGTGGACGTGCCGGATCGGCAGCGCATCCTCGTCGACACCTCGCCCGATCTGCGGCAGCAGGCGATCCGGCACCGCATTACCCGCGTAGACGCCGTGATCTATACCCACAGCCACGCCGATCACATCCTCGGGCTCGACGAGCTCCGGCGCTTCAACGCCGTGCAGCGTGCCGCGGTGCAGTGCTACGCCACACCCGCCACCTGGGATCACATCCGCAGGACGTTCTACTACGTCTTCGACACCACGCCCCGCCTCGGGGGTGGCATCCCGCAGCTGTCGTCGCATGACATCGACGGACCGTTCGTGCTCGGCGGTGTACGCGTCGTGCCGATTCCGCTGTGGCACGGCAAGATGCCGGTGCTCGGGTTCCGTTTCGGCCGCTTCGCCTATTTGACCGATTGCAACCGCCTCGACGACGCCGCGTGGCCGCTGCTCGACGGCGTGGACACGCTGGTCGTGGACGCGCTGCGCGACCGGCCGCACCCGACGCATTTCAGCGTGACCGAGGCGCTCGGGGTGATCGAGAAGGTGGCGCCGCGGCGCGCATTCCTGGTGCACATGACACACGACCTCGAGCACGAGGCGACCAGCGCCAGGCTGCCGCCCGGTGTGGACCTGGCATATGATGGCCTCGTGCTCGACGTTGATGTCGACGTGGAGTGAATGGAGACCATCCACTTCCCCGACGACCCCCGGCCGCCCTGGCTGGTGCACCCGGTGATCGCGCTCGGTAACTTCGACGGCCTCCACCGCGGACATCTCAAGATCATCGAACGCGTGAAGCGCGGCGCCGCGGAGCATGGCGGCACGCCGATGGCGATGACGTTCGACCCGCACCCGCCCCGGATCGTGCGCCCGGACAAGGCGCCGCCGCTGCTCATGACCAAGGCGCAGCGGCTCGAGGCGCTGCACCGCGCCGGCGTCCAGTGCGTGGCGGTCGTCCGTTTCACACGCGAGCTCTCGGAGTGGGACGCGGATACGTTTGTCCGCAAGGCGCTCGTGGACTGGCTGCGGGTGTCGGAAGTGTGGGTCGGCGCGAACTTTCTGTTCGGCCATGGCCGTTCCGGCACGTTCAGCGTCCTGCGCGGCCTGGGGCAGTCGTACGGCTTCCGGGCCGACAAGATCGACCCGGTGCGTTACAAGGATTTCGTGGTCAGCAGCACCCGGATCCGGCGGCTGGTGAGCGAAGGGCGCATGGACGAAGCC
Source organism: Vicinamibacterales bacterium (assembly GCA_035557875.1). Taxonomy (GTDB): domain Bacteria; phylum Acidobacteriota; class Vicinamibacteria; order Vicinamibacterales; family UBA2999; genus DASYRM01. The sequence continues at coordinate 2,964 of DATMDI010000606.1, read as the reverse complement.
GCGGCGCTGCTCGGACGCGCGTACTATGTGGACGGCGCGATCGTCGAAGGGCGGAAGCGGGGCCGGGAACTGGGGTTTCCGACCGCCAACCTGCAGACTACGAATGAACTGGTGCCGCCAAACGGCGTGTACGCCACAATCATGACCATCGACGACGTGGCGCACGGGGGAGTGACCAACATCGGGATGCGCCCGACGTTCGGGGAAACCGTGCCGACCATCGAGACTCACGTGCTGGACTATTCGGGAAACCTCTATGGCCACACCGTGCGCCTGGCGTTCGTCCAGCGGCTGCGCGACGAGCGTCGCTTCGAGGACGTGGACGCGCTGCGGGCGCAGATCGATGCCGACAAGCGGCGCGCCGAGCGGCTCTTCACCCGGCTTTCGGTGTAGGGCGTCGTGACCGGATCGTTCGACTTCAACCTGTCGTGCCCGTGCGACGGCCGCCTGGCCCGCATCATCACCGACATCGTGCGCCAGGCCGCCAAGGACGCCGGGCGCGACGACGCGGCTGCCGCGGCGATGGCGGCGTCGGCCGAAGAGTTCGTACGCGGCTGCTTTGTCGACGGCGCCACGGAGCCGCCGATCAGCGTGCACGTCAACAGCGAATCCATCCAGCTCGACGCCGCCGGCCGCACCATGTCGCTGGCGCTCTGATCCTGCTCTGATGCTGCGTCTGTACAACACGCTGACCCGGCAGGAAGAGCCGTTCGCCCCGTCGCGCGACAACACCGTGCGGATGTATGCGTGCGGGCTCACCGTCTACAACCGCGGCCACATCGGCAACTTCCGCACCTTCGTCTGCCTCGACGTGCTGCGCCGGACGCTCAAATATCTTTGCGGCCATCAGGTGCGTGGCGTCCTCAACTACACCGACGTGGACGACAAGACCATTGCCGGCGCCGCCACGGCCGGCAAGCCGCTGCGCGAGTACACCGACCCCTGGATCGAGGCGTTCCGCGAGGATTCGGCGAGCCTGGGCCTCGAGCCGCCGGAGGAGACGCCGCGGGCGACCGACGAGCCCAACCTGCGGGCGATGAGCGACATGGTGTTGGCGCTCGAGCACAACGGCCACACCTACCGCCGGGACGGATCGATCTACTTCAAGATTGCGTCGCTCCCAGGCTACGGCCAGCTGGCGCGCCTCGACACCGAGGGCATGAAGCCGGGCGTCAGTGTGGACGTGGACGAGTACTCGAAGGACGACGCGCGCGACTTCGTGTTGTGGAAGGCCACCGAGCCCGGCGAGCCGACGTGGGACTACGGCACCGGGCCGGGCCGTCCGGGGTGGCACCTGGAGTGCTCGGCGATGGCGCTGCGCCTGCTCGGGCCGGGGCCCATCGACCTGCACGCCGGCGGCATCGACCTGGTGTTTCCGCATCACGAGAACGAGATTGCGCAGTCGGAAGGTGCCACCAAACAGAAGTTCGCGCGGTTCTGGTTCCACGTGGAGTTCCTGCTGGTCGAGCACGAGAAGATGTCGAAGTCGCTCGGCAACTTCCACACCGTGCCCGACATCGCGGCCAAGGGGCACCGGCCGTCGGCGCTGCGCTACCTGCTGCTGTCGTCGCACTACCGCAAGCAGCTCAATTTCACCTGGACCGGCATGGATCAGGCCGAGGAGTCGATCGGCCGGATCATGAACTGCGTGACGCGGCTCGACGCCGTGACGGGCGAGGGCACGCACAGCCGCGTGGACGAGGCGCTCGCGACCGCGAAGACCGGGTTCACGTCGTCGCTCGAAAGCGACCTCAACACCGCCGGCGCGTTGGGCGCCGTGTTCGACTTCGTGCGCGACGTGAACGCCGCCATCGACGCCAAGGAGATGTCCACCGCCGAGGCCGCGCGCGTGCGCGATCTCTTCGATCTCTTCGACCAGGTCCTGGGCGTGGTGGCGCTGCGACGCGCCGAGGACGCGCAGCCGCCCGTGCCGGTGGAGGAGATCGAGCGGTTGATGGAGGAGCGCAATGCCGCCCGCGGCCGCCGCGACTTCGCCGCGGCCGACGGCATCCGCGTGTCGCTGGCCGATCGCGGCATTCTGCTGGAGGACAGCCCCCAGGGCACGCGGTGGAAGAGGAAGTAGGAACCGACGTGGGGGCCGCCTTCAGGCGGCCCGGTGGACATTCGTGGGGGCCGCCTTTAGGCGGCCCGACCAGGTGTCGGGCGGGGCTTCAGCCCCGCCTCAGATGTAGAGGGCGGTCTTTAGACCGCCCTGGAGTGAATGCTGCACCCGTCGCGCGCATGAGCAGCGACCGGCGGCAAACACTCGGAGAATTGGGCGAAAACCTCGCGTGCGAGGAACTGCGGCGGCGAGGGTACGCAATTCTGGAGCGGCGCTACCGCACGCGCTATGGCGAAATCGACATCGTCGCCCGGCACGGCGACGTGCTGGTGTTCGTCGAGGTGAAGGCCCGGATAGGGGACGCGTTCGGTACCGGCGCGGAGGCCGTTACCGGGTACAAGCAGCGGCGCGTGAGGCAGATGGCTGCGGACTTTCTCGTCCGGCGCCGACTACGGGATCGCCCGTGCCGCTTCGACGTCGTCTCGATTGCGGTGGGCGACGCGGGTGCCCGCATCGAGGTCATCCCCGGCGCGTGGGGTTCGTAGGGGTGTACGTAGAGGCGGGTCTTTAGACCCGCCTGGAGTGACTGACGTTGAGCGTTTCCGAACTCCGTCGCGATCCGGTCACCGGCCGCTGGGTGGTGGTGTCCACCGAGCGTCCGCGGGCCGACGACTTCGACCGCCAGCCGGTCGTCATCCAGCCTGACGACTCGTGCCCGTTCTGCGCCGGCCACGAGCACATGACGCCGTTCGAGGTGCTCGCGTATCGCAACGGATCGCCCTCGAACCAGCCCGGCTGGGACCTGCGCGTGGTGCCGAACCAGTCGCCGATCGTGCGCGTCGAGGGCGACCTCGATCGCCAGGGCGAAGGGCTGTTCGACAAGATGAACGGCATCGGCGCCC
>DATMDI010000605.1:0-2623 GCA_035557875.1 Vicinamibacterales bacterium | reverse complement strand
CCCGAGATGGCGATCGACGGCACCCAATACATGAACGGCGGCTCGAGATCGGGCCGTGTGGTGAGGTCGCTGATCTTGGTGCCGTCGTAGTCGGTACCGTAGGTCACGAGCGGCCAGCCGTAGTTGGCGCCGGGCTTGAGGACGTTGAGTTCGTCGCCACCGAGCGGACCGTGCTCGTTCTCCCACAGCTCGCCGGTCTCGGGATTCAGCGCCAGCCCCTGCGGGCTGCGGTGGCCGGTCGTGTAGATTTCGGGCTGGTAGCCCGGCTTGCCCGCGAACGGATTGTCGGGCGGCGCCGTGCCATCGTCGCGCAGCCGCAGCACTTTGCCCGCGTGCTCCTCGGGCTTCTGCGCACGGTCCTGCTCCTGGCGCTCGCCTGCGGTGAGGTAGAGGAACCCGGCGCGGTCGAAGGCGATGCGGCCGCCGTAGTTGGTGTTCGACACGCTCCAGGTGTTGGCGACGAAGATGTCCTTCAACCCGACGAGCGACGTGCCGTCGAAGGTCGCGCGGGCGAGCGCCGTGGTGGACCGCTTGTCTTCGGCGCGCCCCTTCGAATAGGTGAGGTAGACGACGCGGTTCTCGGCAAAGCGCGGGTGCAGCGCGATCTCGAGCAGCCCGGCGAGCGCGGCGACGTGCGGCACCGGCACGCCGGCAATCGGCGTCGGGTCGAGTACGCCCTTGCGCACGATGCGCAGCCGGCCCGGGCGCTCGGTGACGAGGATGTCGCCGTCGGGCAGGAACGCGAGGCTCCACGGGTTGACCAGTCCGGTCGCGACCGCCGATACGCGGATGCGCTGCACCGCCGTGTCGTACACCTGCGGCAGCGCCGGCATCGACGGCGAGTTGCGGGTCGCCGGCGGCGTCGCCGGAGCAGTGTTAGCCGGTCGCGCCGGCGGCGCGGGCTGCTGCGCGGCGACGATCGCGCCGAGCGCCACGACGAGGAGAGGCAGGCCTAAAGGCCTGCAGCCACGAATGCCCGTGATGAGCGTTTTCCCCACCTGACCCACCTGACCCACCTGACCCACCTGACCTACCTGTCTCACCAGTCCCACCTGTCCTTCAGGGCGGTCTGAAGACCGCCCTCTACGTACGGCGTCTACTTCTCCGGGACGGCGAACGCCGTCATCGTATTGCCCGACTCGATCAGTACGAGCTGGCGGCCGTCGAGCATGAAGGTGCTGGCCGCCGCGCCCCAGATCGGCGACCCGGTGCGATACGACCACAAGCGCTTGCCGGACTTGCTCTCGAAGGCGTTGAAGAACCCTTCGTTGTCGCCCGCGAACACCACCCCGGAGGCGGTGGACATCACCCCGGCCAGCGTCGAGGTCGGAAACTTGTGCTCCCACTTGATGTCGCCGGTCTTCGGATCGATCGCGCGCAGCGCGCTGTAATCGGGCTGCGGCAGCTTGCGCATGCCGCCGCTCATGAACACCCGCCCGCCCACCGGCACCTCCATCTTCTCCGGGGTGTAGTAGGCGCAGGTTTCGCGGGCCATGACGTAGAAAAGCTGGAGCGCCGGGTCGTACGACGGCGGATTGAAGACGGTGCCGCCGCGAAAATCGGGAACGCAGGGCGTGGTGGCCTCGGAGCCGCCCGGCGGGATGACGCCGTCGTTGAGCACGATCGGCCCGTTCGGCCCCACCTCGCGCGCCCACTGCGTGGCGGTATACGGCTTGGCCACGAGCAGTTCGCCGGTGGCGCGATCGAGCGTGTAGAAGAAGCCGTTGCGGTTGGCGACCATCACCACCTTGCGCGTCTGGCCGCGCAGCGGAAGGTCGGCCAGCACCGGCACGTGGTTCGAGTCCCAGTCGTGGAGGTCGTGCGGCGTGAACTGGTAGTGCCACTTCAGCCGTCCGGTGTCGGCATCGAGCGCCACGAGCGACGCGGTGAAGAGGTTGTTGCCCTTGCGATCGCCGCCGTAGTAGTCGGGGTTCGGGTTGCCGGTGCCCCAGTAGATCAGATTGAGCTCCGGGTCGAAGCTGCCGGTCACCCACGCCGCGCCGCCGCCGCGCGGCAGCACGTCGGAGTCAGACCAGGTTTCGCTCCCCGGATCACCGGGGCCGGGAATCGTGTAGAAGCGCCACGCCCGCGCGCCCGTAGCGGGATCGTAGGCGTCGATGAAGCCGCGGGTCGGCAGGTCGCCGCCCGAGTTGCCGATCACCACCTTGTTCTTGACGATCAGCGGTGCGGCGATGAGCGCGTGGCCGGCCTTGTAGTCGTCCACGACGACGTCCCACACCACGCGGCCGGTGTTGCGATCGAACGCCAGCAGGTGGCCGTCGAGCGTGGACATGAAGAGCCGGTCGCCGAGCGCGGCAAACCCGCGGTTGGACGGATTGCCCGCTCCGTAGGTGAGGCCCGGCGGCAGCGGACGCCGGTAGCGCCAGATCTGCCGGCCGGTGCGGGCGTCGATCGCCCACGCCACGTTGTTGTTGCCGGTGATGTAGAGCACGCCGTCCATGACCAGCGGCGTGGATTCGAAGCCGCGGCCGATGACCATCCCCTCGGCCTGGAATGTCCACTGCGCGGCGAGGCGCTGGACGTTGTCCACCGTGACCTGCTTGAGCGGGCTGTGCCGGCGCCCGGTGTAGTCGCCGGAATACGTGAGCCACCGCGATGGATG
>DATMDI010000604.1:0-3560 GCA_035557875.1 Vicinamibacterales bacterium | reverse complement strand
TGGGTCTGAAAGTGTGGGGGCGGATTGTTCCACGGCGAGCCTCGATTGAACAGCTCAGGAGGACGTCGATGCTGAGTGCTCGTTGGTGCATCAGGTCCGAGCACAGCAGCACCCGCTCGGTCTCTTCGAACAGCACGCCCGCGTCCCACCCGTGCGGCAGATGCGGCGTCGGCACGAAGCGGAACCGGTGCCGTCCTGTCTCGAGCACCTCGTCCGGCTTCAGCCCGCGCGGCGGCCGGTTCGAGAAATCGGCGACGTTGATCATCGCGCCCGTTTCTCCGCACACGGGCGTGGCCTGGGGGGCGACGGCCAGCCACTCGTTGAGCGCGCCGCATTCGTCCACCTCGAAGTGGCTCCAACTGATCCAGCGCAGGTCCGCGGGATCGATCAGTCTCGCCACGGCCTCGCGCACTGCGGGAAACATCCCGCGCATGCCGGTGTGAAACAGCAGCGGCTGGTCGTCCCGGACGAGGAAGTGATTGAACTGAAGGTCGAAGGCCGGCACGTAGAGACAAATTCGGTACAGGGCGGTGGCGATTTCATCGATCCGCGCAGTCATGTCAGTTCGTCCCCGTGAGGTCGAGTGTGCCCTTCATGGCAACGAATCCCGCGAGCCCTGCACGGACACCGGCGAGCCCGTGCGCGAGACTTCCGGGCTGCGTGACAAATACATTGAGGAAGTGTCACGACCCGGGCCGGCGTTACACCCTGTCAGGCAGGCTTTCGCCTGCGGCGCGGCGCAACCGCGAGTGCGTCCCGCCGAGCGGCTCGCGACCGCCTGGCGACATCGAGTCGCCGAGGCGATCCACCGTCCAACCGACGATGGCGATACCGTCGATGGCGCGGCGCGCGAGGAACGCCTTGATGCGGCCGTGGTCCGTCCGGCCGGAATGGGCGTGTTCCGCCAGCCGGCCCACCAGGCCCACCAGCAGGAGACCGAATGAGCCGAGCGGATGTCTGGTGCTCGCAAGGCGGCGTTGAGTCTTCATGGCATCACTCCCAGGCGTGCTGCGTGGTCCCGCCTCACGCGAGCAGGAACTCCGTTACGGCCGCCGCGTACATCTCCGGCGCCGTCGTCATGCCCTCGTGCGCCTGCCCGGCCAGCGCCTGCAGGCGGGCATGCGGCAGCACCGCGGCGAGCGCGTCGGTTACGTAGAGGTCGCGGTCGCTTTCGGATCCGAATTGCAGGCAGACCGGCATCAACAGGCCGCGGAACGCGGCGGCGCTGAAGGGGTGTCCGCTCAACGCGCGCAGATCGCCGAGCGACGCCGGGGCGTCGGCCACGATCGGCGGCCAGAGGTCGGTGGCGCGCAGCGCCTCCAGATCGGCCACCGGGACGCGGAGCACGTCGTGGAAGAACGCGAACGAGAACGCATCCCAGGCACCGTCCGCCGCGAGCGTTTCCAGCGCGGCGAGGGTCGCGGGCGACATTATCGACGGCTGCGGCGCCTCGTACAGCACCAGCTTTCGCACCAGGGCAGGGACCAGCCTCGCCGCATTCACCGCGCACTGCGCCCCGTAGGAGTGCCCGAGCAGGAACACCGGCTCGCCAACGTGGCGAATCAGCGCGACGACGTCCTGGGCCTCGTTCAGCAGTGTGTGCCCTTGGGTGGCCTCGGTGTCGCCGCGGTTGCGCCGGGCGAGGGCATACACAGTGAACTGGCCCCGGAAAAGCGGCTCCACGAATTCCCAGTTGGTGTGGTGATCGCTGAACCCGCCGTGCACGAGCACGAGCGCGGGCCCGCTGCCGGACTTCTGAAACGACACGCGGATGCCCTTCGGCGACGTGAGTTGGAGCATCACCGGATCGGTTGAGGTGCTGATACGGGCCTTCATGTCTCCTCCACGAGCAGGCTGCGGATGATCAGGCGATGGCGGCGGCTTCCGCCGTCTGCCGGAGGCTCCAACTGAAGGGGCAGTGGGGTTTCAGGCTGGCGCGCTCGATCGAGAGAGCGCGCGCGAGCGCGTGCTGTCCGGACCGGAACGCCGCTTCGAACAGCGTGCGGTGCACGACGTCGCGCTGGGCATGGCTGCCGCCGAAGGCGTGCGCCTGATACCGCACCGGCAGCAGCATCGCCACCGCGTCGCCATAGCGTTCGCGCCCGAAGGCGTCGATGGCGCGGACGATCGGGAGCCCGACGCGCCGCGTCATCTCAGCGTTCGTGCCCGGAGCGATGGCGGCGGCCTCCACCGCCGACAGCAGCCGCGCCGCGGCGGCGTGCCGGCCCGTGGCCGCGAACGCCATCATCGCGTGCATGTCGTTGAACGCGTAGAAGCCGTTCTCGGCCGTTTCTTCGTAGGCGTCGGCGAGTTCGGTCCAGCGGCGGCCGACGTCGGCGCGCTGCAGGTGGAGCCGCCACAGCAGCGCCGCCGCATCGAGCATCTGCAGCTGCACTTTGGTGGGTGCAGGCCGGATCGACCCGTCGTAGATGGCGATCACGCGATCGACGCGCCCCTGATCGAGGTGGTACAGCGCTGTGTGCCACCAGTTGTGGAAGGCGAAGCCGTTGTCGTCTTGGGCCCAGTGGGCCCGCCGGGCTTCCATCCAGGCGATGCCCTCCGCCTGGCGCGACTGCATCTCCATCACGTGCGTCACGGCATGCTGCGCCCAGCAGTCGTCGGGCTCTGCCTCGATGGCGCGCCGTCCGGTGTCCTCGGCGCGGCCGTAGTCGCCACACTCTTCGAGCCCGAACGACAGCATGCCGAGCACGAACCCATAGCCCGGCAGGTCGCGGCTCCACGCCGGCAGCACGCGGGCGACGCGGCCGCGCAGGTTGTCGCGATCGCCGTGGTAGAAGTCCGCGACGTGGCCAACCTGCAAGGCCAGCACGTCGGTCGGATGTTCGTCGAGGATACGATCGAGCCGGGCGCGCATGCTGTCCCAGTGACCGGCGGCCCAGTCCCGAATCGCGGCGATGTGCACGCGTTCGCGGTCGGTCGCGGACGGCGCCAACCGCTCGAGCTGCGCCAGGCCGCGCCGCACGTCGGGGACGACGCTGCGCTCCCACATGGTGATACAGACCTCGGCGCGCAGGATGTGCCCCATCACGAAATCGGGGTCGGCGGCGATCGCCGCGTCAATCGTGGCGATCGGGTCGCCGCGATACGACTGCAGTTGGCGGAGGGCAGATTCGAAGGCGGCGGCGCTCTCCGCGCGGATGGCCGGTGTCGGCGCCCCGCGAGGGTCGGTGGTGGCGTGCAACAACAACACGGTGCGCTCCCTTGGCCCTTAGAGCACGTTGCGAAATCAGATGTGGGGGCCGCCTTCAGGCGGCCCAGGGCCGGCTAAAGCCGGCCCCTACGTCTAACGCGTCAAGGCCAGGGATTTCCCGCAGTACGTTGCGAGATCAGATGTGGGGGCCGCCTTCAGGCGGCCCAGGGCCGGCTAAAGCGGCCCCCACGTCAATTCTGCGACGCACTCTAAGGCCGCAGCGTCGCCGGCAACGAGTGGAGGAAGGCGCGGATCGACGCGATCTGTACGTTTTCCGACACGAACTCGAAGGCCCCGGGATCGATGCCGCGAGGGCTGGCGGCGACCGACGCCCCGAGGGCTGCATGGA
>DATMDI010000603.1:0-2263 GCA_035557875.1 Vicinamibacterales bacterium | reverse complement strand
CAGGTCGTACACGGGATTGAAGTCCGCGTTGATCTGGCTCTCGTTCGAGATCTGGCCGTCCCACCGCCCGCCGATCGGGTTGATCGCGAACTCGACGCCGTTCCGCTGGTCGTAGAACGTGTCGAGCAGGAACGCGATGTGATCGCCCTGGAAGATGTTGTTGTTGTCACGCCGCATCTCGTTGGCGACGAGACCCGGCATGTCGCTCTCCCAGCAGCGCACCGACACGTAGAGGCGATCCTGGTCGAAGAACACCCAGAACTCGGTCTTCTCGGTGGCCGCGGCGCCTTCGACCGGCTCCTGCTGCCGCAGATCGGACACCGCGGGCACCGCGGAGTACATCGGCTCCTCGAGGCGCCCGTCGACGTGGAGCGCGGCCTCGAGCCGCACGGCCCGCAGCGCGACGCGGCCGGCGTCGTCGCGCGACACGGTGGCTGGAGCGGCCGGCGTCACCGGACCATCCGGCCCCGCCTGCCCGGCCGCAGCCGGCAGCGCCAGCGCGATGACCGCTGCGGCAACGAAGGCCGCCGCTCTCAGCGGCAACAACGCGGGGCGCCCGGAGAAGGGAAGGATGCGAACGGCAAGCGGCGCCTGTCATCGTACCCCAACGGTTGGCGCGGCGCCGGCAGGTACTATGGCGGCTGCGCTCGATGACGGCTCACTCCCGCGCCTGGTTGCAGATCCATGTCTGCGTCGTCCTCTGGGGCTTCACCGCGATCCTCGGCCGGCTGATCACGATGCCGGCGCTGCCGCTCGTGTGGTGGCGCATGCTGCTCGTCACCGTCGCGCTCGCCGTATGGCCGCCGGTGTGGCGCGATCTCCGCCGGATGCCGCCGCGTCTCGCCGCCACCTACCTGGGGATTGGCGTGCTCGTGACGCTGCACTGGATCACCTTCTACGGCTCGATCAAACTGTCGAACGCGTCCATCGCGGCCACGTGCATGGCGCTCACGCCGGTGTTCGTGTCGATCATCGAGCCGTCGCTGGCGCGCCGCCGCCCCAACCTCGTCGAAGTGGCGATGAGCGTGGCGGTCCTGCCGGGCGTGGCGCTGGTGGTGGGCGGCACACCCTCGGGCATGCGCACCGGTATTGCCGTGGGCGCCGTGTCGTCGCTGCTGGCGGCGATCTTCAGCACCCTCAACAAGCGCGCGATCGGGTCGAGCCCGGCGCTCACGGTTACCGGCCTCGAGATGGCCGCCGGAGCGCTCCTGCTGCCGCCGCTCGCATGGCTGCTTCCCGCTGCCGACGCCGTCGTCGTGCAGCCGAGCCTGCACGACGGTGCCCTGCTCCTGCTGCTTGCGGTTGCGTGCACGCTGTTGCCGTACGCGCTGGCACTGGTCGCGCTGCGCTACCTGAGCGCGTTCGAGACCACGCTGGCGGTGAACCTGGAGCCCGTGTATGCGATCGCGCTGGCGATCGTCCTGCTCAACGAGCAGCGCGACCTCGAGCCGGGGTTCTATCTCGGGGTCGCGCTGATCATGGGCATCGTCTTCTCACACCCATCGGTGTCGCGCCGCTGGGGCCGAAATCGTACGCAGGGGCCGCCTTCAGGCGGCCCAGGGGCCGGCGAAAGCCGGCCCCCACGAACCCAGTTCCAAAGCCTCTAGAAGTCGATCTGCGCCCCGATCTTCGCGAAGCGCGCCGGCATGATCAGCGTCGGCGTGCCCCAGAGCGACGGGTTGGCCGTCGAGTAGGTGCCGTTGTAGGTCTGCCCCGTGCTCGAGTTGAGCGCGTTGAAGATGTCGATCCCGAGGTTGGCGCGCATGCGCCCGAACCGCAGGAGCTTGGCGATCCGCAGATCGAAGGTCGAGATGCTCTCGTAGAACGTCTCGTTGGTCTCGAAGACGTTGATCGTGATCGTCTGGGCGCCACCCGACGGCAGCCGGCCCAGCGAGCGGGCGATCTCGGCGGCGGTGTACTGCACGTTGGCCACCTTGGCCGGTCCCGGACGGCTGGTGAACGTGCCGGCCACCTGCACGGTGATCTTGGGAATGGTGTAGCTGCCCAGCCCCTTGAGCTCGGTCTGGATCGGCGTCACCGTCTTGCAGTTACGCATGCTCGGACCTTCGGGGATCCCGGTGCCGTAGTAGCCGTTCTCGATATAGGTGCACCAGTCGTCGCCGGAGCTCGAGAACACCGCGCCGCCGCGCAGCGTGATGCCACCGGAGAGGCGCGCGTTGACGTTCAGATCGACCCCCTGCCACCAGTTCTTGCGGTTCACGCCCGGGGCGTTGTTCTCGAGATAGGTCTCGTTGTTGATCTG
>DATMDI010000602.1:0-4440 GCA_035557875.1 Vicinamibacterales bacterium | reverse complement strand
GTATCTGGGCCGCACGTCGTCGCCCGAGGTCCCGGTGGGGCCACCACCCGTCGCCACACCAACTGCGCGTATTACGGCAACGCTGTTCTACGGTGCGCCCGACGGCGTTTCGCTCGCGCCGGTGCGCGTGGACGTGCCGCTCGCCGAGGGCGCAGTGGCGCAAGGCAACCAGATCGTGCAGGCGCTGCTGCAGCCACCGCCGGCCCCGTACCTTGCGGTCATCCCGGCCGGCACCACGCTGAGAGCGCTGTATCTCACCGCCGGCGGCGACGCCTTCGTCGATCTGAGCGCCGAGGTTTCGACGAAGCATCCCGGCGGCACACAGGCCGAACTGCTCACCGTGTACGCCATCGTCAACGCGGTCACCACCAACCTAGGGGGCGTGCGACGCGTGCAACTGCTCATCGACGGACGCGAGGCCGACACCGTTGCCGGCCACGTCGACGTGCGCCGGCCTCTGGAACTGGACGCCTCGCTCGTCCGTCAAGAACCGCTACCTGCAGTACAGTAGCTGGCGAGGCTGCGCCCGGATCGACCGGCGCGCAGGCTCCTAACCTGACAAGGATTCACCTCTCACACATGCGCGCCGACAACCGCCTGCCCGAACAGCTCCGCCCATCCCGCATCACGCCGCACTTCCTGGTCCACGCCGAAGGGTCGGTGCTGGTCGAGGCCGGACGGACCAAAGTGATCTGCACCGCCAGCGTCGAAGATCGCGTGCCGCCGTTCCGGCGCAACAGCGGCAAGGGCTGGGTGACCGCCGAGTACGGGATGCTGCCGCGCGCGACGTCCACGCGCACCCAGCGCGAGGCGTCCGCGGGGCGCGTGGGCGGGCGCACCCAGGAAATCCAGCGGCTCATCGGGCGCTCCCTGCGTGCCGTCACGCGGATGGAAGAGCTCGGCGAACGGACCATCACCCTCGACTGCGACGTCATCCAGGCCGACGGCGGCACCCGCACCGCGTCGATTACTGGCGCGTTCGTCGCGCTCGTGCTCGCCCTGCAACAGCTGCGCGAGCGGGATCTGCTGCGCACCATGCCGGTCTCCGACTTCGTCGCCGCGACGAGCGTCGGGATCGTGGACGGCGAGCCGATGCTCGATCTGGCCTACACCGAGGACTCGCAGGCCGACGTGGACATGAACGTGGTGAAGACCGGGGGCGGACTCTACATCGAGCTGCAGGGCACCGCCGAGGCCCTGCCCTTCGGGCGCGAAGCGCTGAACCGCCTGCTCGACCTGGCCGACACCGGCATCCGCCAGCTCATCGCCCTGCAGCGCGGACTCGTCGGGCAGCATCTCGCCAGCAAGTAGGACCGCGCCGCTGACCGTCACGCTGCTCGTCGCCACCACCAATCCGGGCAAGACGCGGGAAATTCGGCACCTGCTGCGCGATACCGGCGTCGATCTCCTGACGCTCCGCGACTGCCCTGCCGTGCCCGAACCGGTCGAGACCGGCGCCACCTTCGAAGCCAACGCACGTCTCAAGGCCGAGTTCTACGATCGCGCCGTCGCCGTTCCCGCGGCCGCCCGCGGCCAGGTGCCCGGCACGCTGCTCACGGTGGCCGAGGACTCGGGCCTGGTCATCGACGCGCTCGACGGTGAGCCTGGTGTGCACTCGGCGCGCTTCCTGTCGCCGGACGCCACCTACGAGGAGCGCTTTGCGGCGATCCAGACGCGGCTGGACGCCCGCCCTGCCGCGCCGCGCGTCGCGCGCTTCGTGTGCACCCTGGCCGTCGTCGAGCGGGGGCGGATCGTGTTCGAAACTCGCGGCACCATCGAGGGCGTCATCGCGCGCGAGGCCCGCGGCCGCGCGGGCTTCGGCTACGACCCGATCTTCGAGTACCCGCCGTTTGGCAAGACCCTCGCCGAAGTGGACGAACCCGACAAGCTCGCCGTCGCCCATCGCGGCCATGCTTTCCGCTCGCTGGCCGCGTGGCTCGCTGAGACAGGTAGGACGGGTAGGACGGGTGAGACAGGTAGGTAGAACGCTCGTACACGCGCCGAGCATTTCGCTCAGTCCGAGGGTCTTCCCACCTGTCTCACCCGTCCCACCTGTCCTACCTGTCCTACTAATCCCAGACATCTGGGTTCTTCAGAACGTCTGAGCGGGCCGCGCCTCGCGGGCCAACAAAATCCAAGGGATCACACAGGGTTCCAGCAGGCGCTGACGGAACCGTCGTCGCGCCAGGTGGCTCCGTGATTGCTGCTGCATCGACTGATGACCCAGACGGCGGAGCCGTGCCCAAACGATGCACCGGCGCTCGAAGCGCCAGAGGCGCCCCGCGGCGCACGGATGCAGTTGTGGAGCGTGGTCGTCGCCGGGAGCGCCGCCAGTTTCTCCGCGCTGCTTACGGTGACCGGCTACGTCTGGATGCTGCCGCTCGCACTGGCGCTGATCTACCTGACCTTCCGCTCGTATCGCATCTCTCGCGACCAGATGACCGCCGACCGACGGCATCATGCGGAGGTCACGCGGCTGCATCGTGAGGCCGTGCGAGCGCTCGACACCGCCCGCGAGTCGGAACAGCGCTACGCACGCGCCGCGCGCCACGACGACCTCACTGGCCTGCCCAACCGGCGCCTGTTCGGCGAACTGCTGCAGCGCTCGATCGCCCGCGCCGTCCGCGCGAGCGGCCCGCGATACGCCGTGCTCTTCGTCGACCTCGACGGCTTCAAGCTGGTGAACGACAGCCTCGGCCATCTGGCCGGCGACGACTTCCTGAAGGCGATCTCGGTCCGGCTCCAAGCCCAGCTGCGGCCGAGCGACGTGCTGTCACGCCTCGGCGGCGACGAGTTCGCGGTACTGGTCGAGGGTTTCGCCTCGCCCGACGAGGTGTGCCTCATCACCGAGCGCCTGCAGCGGTCGCTCGGCGATGCGATCCGCCTGCACGGCCACGAGATCTACGCGTCGGCGAGTATCGGCGTCGTGTTCGGCAGCCCGCCATACGCCACCGTGGACGAACTGCTGCGCGACGCCGACATCGCCATGTATCGCGCCAAGGCGGCCGGCCGCGGTGGCTATCAGATCTTCGACCCGCACATGCACGCCTCGGCGGTCGAGCGCCTGACGCTCGAGACCGAGCTGCGCCAGGCGGTCGAGCGCCACGACTTCACGCTCGTCTACCAGCCGATCGTCGAGCTACCCTCGTCGGACATCTGCGGCCTCGAGGCGTTCGTGCGCTGGACCCGTCCCGGCGGTCGGGTGATCGGGCCCGCCGATTTCATCCCGGTGGCCGAGGAGACCGGGCTCATCGTGCCGCTCACCTATTCGGTGCTCGGCGACGCATGCCGCCAGGCGGCCGCCTGGCAGCGGATGTTCGGCCAGCCGCTCGGTATTTCGGTGAACATCTCGTCGCGGCTTTTCGCCCGCGGCGACTTCGTGGACGAAGTGGAGCGTGCGCTCGAGGTCAGCGGGCTGCTGCCGGGAACGCTGCGCCTCGAGATTACCGAGCACACCCTCCTCAACTCCTCCGACGTGGTGCACCGCAATTTCGAACGTCTTCACGACATCCACGTGGCGGTATACCTCGACGACTTCGGCACCGGCTATTCGTCGCTGAGCTCGCTGCAGCGCTACCCGGTCGACGCGCTCAAGCTGGATCGGTCGTTCGTCGCGCGCATGGGAACGCCCGACCACGGCTGCGCCATCGGCAGCGCCATCGTGAAACTGGCGCACGATCTCGGCATGGGGCTCATCGCCGAAGGCGTCGAAACGCTGGCGCACGCCGAGCAACTGCTCGCGCTCGGCTGCCCGCACGCGCAGGGCCACCTCTTCTCCGAGCCGCGCACGACCGAGGCTACCGAGACCCTGCTGGCACGCGCCTTCGAGCGCGTGCCCTCGAACGCCCGCCTCTTGTAGCGCGGCTTCAGCCGCGCCGGCGGCGCCGGCGCGGCCCACGTCAGAGCTTGCGGAGACGGATCCGCCGCACGGCGTGATCGCGCCCTTTGGCGAGAATCAGGTGCGCGCGTTCGCGCGTCGGCCGCACGTTCTCACGCAGGTTCACCGCATTGATCGAGGCCCAGATCTCGCGAGCGGTCGCCGCCGCCTCCTCGGGCGACAGCGCCGCGTAGCGGTGGAAGTAGGACGACGGGTCCCTGAACACGGTGTCGCGCAGCTTCAGGAAGCGCTCGACGTACCACTGCTCGATGTCCTCATCGTCGGCGTCGACGTAGATCGAGAAGTCGAAGAAGTCCGACACGAAGCTGGGCATCGGCTGGCCGGCCCGCCCGCTTCCCGTCTGGAGCACGTTGAGGCCTTCGACGATGACGATGTCGGGACGCCGCACCACCTGCCGCTCGCCGGGCACGATGTCGTAGGCCAGGTGCGAATAGACCGGCGCCGATACCTCCGCGGCCCCCGATTTCACGTCGGCCATGAACTGCACCAGCCGCCGCAGATCGTAGCTCTCGGGAAAGCCCTTTCGCTGTGCGAGCCCGCGC
>DATMDI010000601.1:0-7316 GCA_035557875.1 Vicinamibacterales bacterium | reverse complement strand
GATGTGTGTGATCTCGACGCGGACGTTCGGAAAGGCGGAGCGGAAGCTGCGGACGAACGGCTTGAAGCCTTCGGGGCCGGGCATCGGTGCCGCAGGCAACCCATGGGCCACGGCGTTGGCGGCATAGAGCTCGTCGATCGCCGACTCGTCGCCGGCATTCCAGACACGCTCGAACCAGCTGCGCAGGATCTCGGACGGTGACGCGGGCATGGGGACCTCCTTCGGCAACTCGTGACAGTAAAAACGCCTTCAGAGGACTGGTTGTACACGAAAAAGGGCGGTCCGAAGACCGCCCTCTACGTTCGTACCGGGAGCCGGGGAGCCTAGAAGAGCCCCACCGTATTCCCTTTGGCGTCGATGTCGATGTTGTGGAAGGCCGGGGTCTTGCCCAGCCCGGGCATGCGCTGCATCTCGCCGCACAGCGCCACCACGAAGCCCGCGCCGGCGCTCGGCACCAGTCCGCGCACCGGCAGCGTGAAACCCGCCGGCCGGTTGCGCAGGTTCGGGTCGTGCGACAGCGACAGGTGCGACTTGGCCATGCACACCGGCGCCGTCCCGAGGCCCAGCTTCTCGATCTTCTCGAGGTCCTTCCGCGCCTGCGACTCCAGGTCCACGTTGGCGGCGCCGTACAGCTTGGTCGCGATCGCCTCGATCTGCTGCGCGATCGGCGTCCCCGGCGGCGTCAGGAACTGGAACGTGTTCGGTTTGTCGCACGCCGTCACCACCGCCTTCGCCAGCTCGACCGCGCCGGCGCCGCCGTCGGAGAAGCCCGTATGCGTGACCACCGTCTCGGCGCCCGCCTGCAGCGCCAGTTCCCGCACCAGCGCTACTTCGGCCGGCGTGTCGGTCGGGAAGGCGTTGATCGCCACCACGCACGGCAGCCCGTACTGCCGCACGATGTTCACGTGCGCCGCCAGGTTGTCGGCCCCCTTCCGCAGCGCCGCCAGGTCTTCCTGCGCCAGGTCCTTGAACGGCTTGCCGCCGTGCGACTTCGTCGCCCGCACCGTCGTCACCAGCACCGCCGCGCTCGGCGCGAACCCGCCCACCCGGCAGACGATGTCGCAGAACTTCTGGAACCCGAGGTCGCTTGCAAACCCCGCTTCCGTCACCACGTAGTCGGCCGCCTTCAGCGCGATCCGGTCGGCGATGATCGAGTTGGCCGCGTGCGCGATGTTGCCGAACGGGCCCGCGTGCACCAGCGCCGGCTGCCCTTCCAGCGTCTGCACCAGGTTCGGCTTGATCGCCTCTTTCATGATCACGGTCATCGCCCCGGCGCACTTCAGCATCTCGGCCGTCACCGGCTCGCCGCTGTAGGTCGATGCCACCACGATCCGCCCCAGCCGCTGCCGCAGGTCCTGCAGGTCGCTCGAGAGCGCGAAGACCGCCATCACCTCCGACGCCGCGGTGATCACGAACTGGTTCTCGCGCGGCACGCCGTGCGCCTTGCCGCCCAGCCCCACCACCGTGTAGCGCAGCTCGCGGTCGTTCATGTCGAGCGTGCGCGGCCACATGATCGACGAGGGGTCGATCCCGAGCGGGTTGCCGTTGTAGAGCGAGGCGTCCAGCGCCGCCGCCAGCAGGTTGTGCGCCCCCGTCACCGCGTGGAAGTCGCCGTTGAAGTGGAGGTTGATGTCCTCCATCGGCCCGATCTGCGAGTAGCCGCCGCCGGTCCCGCCGCCCTTCACCCCGAAGATCGGCCCCATCGACGGTTCGCGCAGGCAGAGCATCACCTTCTTGCTCAACTTGCCGAGGCCCATCGTGAGCGCGACGCTCGTGGTGGTCTTGCCCTCGCCGGCTTTAGTCGGCGTGATCGCGGTCACGATCACAAGCTTGCCGTTCGAGCGGCTCTGCAGCCGGTCCAGCAGCGACAACGTCACCTTGGCGCGGTACAGGCCCGACGCTTCGAGCTCGCGTGGCTCGATCCCGGCCGCGGCCGCGATCTCGGTAATCGGACGGAGTTGGGCTTCCTGGGCGATCTCCAGCGCTGATTTCATCGTCGATTCACTCTCGTGTTCTGTCGGTCTACGGAGAGCAGGTCTGAGGACCTGCCCCTACGAAGGAAACGCTGCTCTACGAATGGCGGCGGCCTGACGTCATGCCGCGGAGTCGGTCGAAGCCGTGTCGTCGGGCATCCCCTGCGACTCGACGACCCCTTTCTTGGGCCGTCCGGGACGGCTGTCGCGCTCCAGATAGTAGTTGAGCCACGAGGCAGTGCCGGTAAGCGCGCGATCGGGAGGCGGAATGAACGTCTTCAGGCTTTCGATCTGGCTCGACGCTTCGGCCCGCTCCATCACCTTGACCCAGATGCACGGCTGCTCCGGGATCACCTCGCACTGGCCGTGGTCGGTGCCGCCGCAGGGCCCGTTGCGCATCTGCTTCGGACAGGTCTGCGGGCAGACGTACTCCATGCTGCCGAGCACGCAGTTGCCGCAGTTCTTGCAGCCGAAGATCTCCCGCTTCGACAAGTACTCGGCGCGCTCGAAGGCGTGGCTCAGCGCCGGATGGCGATCGAGCCAGGCGAACGCGCTCTTGAGCACCCGGCGGGCCGGCGTGTCCTCCGGCTGCTTCACCCACGGCACCGGCAGCGCCGTGGCCGCCGCGTCGAGCACCATCGGCAGGAAGGTGCGCGACGGTTTCGGCTCCTTGGGCGGGTCGTAGAGATAGAACCCGCCGGCGCGCCCGAACTGCAGATCGGGCAGCAGTTCCTTCCAGCGCGGCGCCAGTTCCTCGCCGCGCTGGATGATGCGGGCGATGTAGTTGGGATCGTGCGTGCCGCCGATATAGGCGCCGGCGTAGCCGATGCCCTTGAGGATCGCGACGGTGACGGCGGCGCGCTCGAGCCGCGCGGCCAGCCCCTTGTCGGCGCCCGCGGCTTCGCGCCCGGTCGCGGCCACCAGTTCCGGCGACGCCCAGCAGCCGGGCGGGTTGCCCGTGCCCATGCGCTCGGCGGCCTTGGCGCCCAGCACGTAGACGTTGCCGATGAGCGGCGTGGTCAGGCCGCGCTCGTCGAGATAGCGCTTCAGCTCGATGAACTTCTTGGCGTCCCAGCCCACCTGAGTGATCGCCATGTTGGCGCCGGCGGCGATCTTCTTCTCGAGCTTCACGTACTGATACAGGCAGTCCTCGCGCTGGTACTTGAACGGCGAGACCGCGCACGAGACGTGGAACGGCGTGCCGTTCTTCTGCCGCAGCTCCGAAACGGCGGCGGCCAGCTGCACCGAGTCGATATCGAAGACCGGCGGTGTGGGCGAGTTCTTCGGCCAGTCGCCGCTGATGCAGAACGTGTTGTGGATGCGCAGCGACTCGAGGGTCGCCAGCGTGTTGGCGACGCCCCTGCGGTCCTGCCCGACGCAGGTGAGGTGGATGTTCGGCGTCAGCCCCAGCGAAGCGACGCCGGCCGCAATCCGCACCGGATCGTGACCGCTGGCGCCGCCGGCGTAGCTGGTGACGCCGATCGCGGCGATCTGCGGCACGGCGCCCATCTTGGCCGCGACCTCGAGCACTTCCTCTTCCCGCTTCGTCGCCGAGGCGACGAGCTCGGCCATGTAGCAGAACTCGCGGGACTGCAGCCGCTCGGCAAGCGCGTTGGCCTGCACGGACGGTTCACTCATCGGCCCAGTTCCTTGCGGATGATCTTGGTGCCCTCGACCATCGCCGCCAGCTTGTTGAACGCGACCTCGCGCGGCAACCGCACGCAGCCGCAGTCGGGGTTGATCACCAGCTTCTCGGCGGGCACGACCTCGAGCGCGCGGCGGATGCGATCGGCAACGAGCGCCGGCGACTCCACTTCCTGGCTCTTGACGTCGATGACGCCCAGCCCGAGCTGGAAGGGAACGTCGTACTCCTTGAACAGCTGCAGGTCCTCTTCGCCGCGGCGCGCGAACTCGAGCGACACCGCCGAGATCTTGGTGTCGAGGATCGCCGGGAAAAGATAGCGATAGCTGCCCTCGAACGACGGCTTGCCGTAGCGGTTGCCGTAGCAGATGTGCAGCGTCACCGGCACGCCCACGCCGTCGACCAGCGTGTTGATCGCCTTGAGCGCCCACGGCATGTCTTCCGGGAAACCGGAGTAGTAGGGCTCGTCGATCTGCAGCTGCCTGGCGCCGGCCTTCACCAGCTCCTTCAGCTCGAAGTTGAGCACGCGGGCGAGGTCGAGCGCGAAGGCTTCTTCGCTCGGATAGAACTTGTTCTGGATGCGCTTGACCAGCGTGTGCGGCCCGGAGATCGACACCTTCGGGGTGTTCACGGTGAAACGCGACAGGAAGCGCGCCTCTTCGGCCAGCCCCAGCGACCCGGTGGCCAGCTTCGAGCGGACCAGGCTGTCGTAGAAGTCGTAGTAGAAGCGCTTCGAGCTCTGATCGATCTGCACACCGGGCAGCCGCTCGGTGAAGTAGTCGATCATGTTGTCGCGCTGCGCTTCGCCGTCGCTCACCACGTCGACGCCGGCGGCCTCCTGATCCTTGATCGCCGCCTTGCGCACCGCGTCGTGCATCTCGTCGAGGTCGCGCCGGCTCACGCGTCGCGACAGGTAGTCGTTCTTCGCGCGCTCGAGCCATTCCGGCATCGAGTAGCTGCCAATGACAGTGGTCGGCAGGAGAGGCAGTGACGAAGTCATCATCCCAATTATCCCCGAATGCGCCGGCGTAGCCGGTGCCCGCCCGCCCGGAGGGCGGGCAATCGAATACTGCGCGTTGTGACTAGCGAGGTGAAGCCTCCAGGTTCCTCATCAGAACCTCGCTAATCACGTTGTGTGGTGTAGAGAATCGTCGTCTTCGTACCCGGGCGGTACGGGAACGGCGCGAAGTGGACGTCGTAGCCGGCGCGCGCGCCGACGGCCCGCAGCAGCGCGCCGTTCACCCAGGTGACGAGCGATCCGTCGAGCTTCCCAGGGCCCCGGAAGCCTTTCCGGTAATCGTCCATGTCGCTGACGAAGATGTCCTGCACCTCGAGATAGCCGCGCGGATGCAGCAGCGGCAGGGTATTGGCGAAGCTCTCGCCTGCGCCACGCGAAATATGGAACCGCACGTCGTCGGGCGCTTCGGCCAGCAGGTCCTCGAGGTGCTCCTTGCGCAGCCCGGGCGGCACGTGGGCGTCGTCGCGGTCGTCGAGCGCCAGCAACCGCTCTTCGAGCTTGAAGGCGTCCCACAGCCGGCGCCAGAACTCGACGCCACGCTCGTCGCGGAACACGGCGAAGGGGCCGCCGCCAATCAGGCGGCGGGCCACCTCGGGCAGTTCCTCGCGCGAGAACCCGAAGTCGGCCACCAGGGCGTCCGCGGCGTTGCCGTTCAGATACGCCCGCACCTCCACCAGATACAGCTTGCCGTCGCGGCGCACGAGGTCGTCGAACGGCAGGTTGTCGTAGGTGTTGGTCGAGTGGACGTACATGATCTTGAAGCGGTACGGACCGAGCGACCGGTAGGGGTTGAGCGCGTCGAGCGGCACGCCGCTCACGTGATCGCCGTGGTGCGCCACTGCCGCGAGCGCACGCTCGAGACTGGTCGGCGAGTAGTCGCCGAGCAGGAAGTGCATCCGGGGATAGAACCTGCCGCCGGCCTCGGCGTCGATCGCCTTGAATTTGTCGAGCCACGCCGCGGCGCGCGCGCCGGTCCCGACCCCGATCTCGAGCCCGACCAGTTCCTGCGGGCACTGCCCCTTGGCTTCGAGCGCCTGGACGCGGGTGAGGAACTCGCGGGCCGACGCCGCCACCGCGTCGGGGTGATTGGCGTCGGACGATCCAGCCGGCAGCGCCGCCTCGAACCCCTTGCCGGAGGCCGCTTCCCAGTCGGCAAGATGCCGCCAGAACAGCCGGTTGAAGTCCCAGATCAGGCAGTCGCGGTACGGCTTGTAGACGTCGAGATAGACGTGGCGTTCCGGGTTGGCGTCGGGCCCGTCGGCGAGGCTCTTGACCGCCTTCGCCAGATCGTCCGGCAGCCGGGTGGCGACCGCCTGCCGCAGGTCCACCGCGATCTCGGCCAGCGGCAGCAGCTTGCCGAAGTTGTCGGCGGTGCGCCGCACCACGACCGGGTCGCGGAAGTTGGTCTTGTACTGAATCCAGTCGAGATGTACGCGCAGCGACGGCGCGAGCTTCGGGTCGAGGGTGCCCTCCTCGACCATCGACATCATCGAGCCGGTGACGAGCCCGGCCAATTCACTCTGCGCCGAGCGCTGCCCGGCGGCCTTCTTCTTACTGGGGGCTATGTGGTTGATGTGAACGATCACCGACAGGCCGTCTCTCAAAAGAAGGGGCTGGGCCCACGAAGGAACCCAGCCCGTGCCAGATTGCGATGATGCCGGGGGAGTTGCCGGCGGGGCTCAAGCCCCGCCCCACGGCCCCGCCCTACTCCACGTCTCCTGACGGCCGGCCGCCGAGCGCTTCCTCGGGCTCGAACGCGTATTCCATGTCGCGATCGAGATCGAGATCGAGCTCGTCCTCCGCCGGCTGCGGCGGCAGCGGCGGCGGCGGCGGTTCGTCCGCCGGGATCCGCACGTGCCGATACCACTCGAACCCGGTGCCGGCGGGAATCAGCCGGCCCATGGTGACGTTCTCCTTGAGCCCGCGCAGGTGATCGATCTTGCCCGAGATCGACGCCTCGGTCAGCACGCGGGTCGTCTCCTGGAACGACGCCGCCGAGATGAACGAGTCGGTGGAGAGCGACGCCTTGGTGATGCCGAGCAGCAGCGGCTGCGCCGTCGCCGGCCGTCCGCCCGCCTGGATCACCCGCTCGTTCTCCTCGAGGAACCGGAACTTGTCGGTCTGCTCGTCGATCAGGAACTCGGTGTCGCCCACGTCCTCGATGCGCACCCAGCGCATCATCTGGCGCGAGATGACCTCGATGTGCTTGTCGTTGATGTTCACGCCCTGGAGCCGGTAGACCTCCTGGATTTCGTTCACCAGGTACTTCTGCAGCTCCTTCTCGCCCAGCACCCGCAGGATGTCGTGCGGGTTGCTCGGGCCGTCCATCAACTGTTCGCCGGCCCGCACCCGCTCGCCCTCGTGGACGTTCACGTGCACGCCGCGCGGCAGCGCGTATTCCCGCGGCTCGGTGCCGTCGTCGGGAATGATGATCATCTTGCGCTGCCCCTTGACCACGCCGCCGTCCTTGACGATGCCGTCGATCTCGGAGATGACCGCCGGATCCTTCGGCTTGCGCGCCTCGAACAGCTCGACGACGCGCGGCAGACCACCGGTGATGTCCTTGGTCTTGGTCGTCTCGCGCGGGATCTTCGCCAGCACGTCGCCGGCTTCCACCGACTCGCCGTCCTGCACCATGAGGTGCGCGTGCGACGGCATGTGGTACTTCCGCAGGACCTTGCCA
>DATMDI010000600.1:0-3996 GCA_035557875.1 Vicinamibacterales bacterium | reverse complement strand
AACCTCGAGGACGCGCTTCCGATCGGCAAGTCCGGAGTCGGCTCGAAGGCGTAGCGAGGCTCCGCCTCGGACTTCAGGGTCCACCATGATCCTTGCGCGCATCGTCGGGACCGTCGTCGCGACGCGAAAGGACCCGCGCCTCGTCAGCAACAAGCTGCTCATCGCCCGGCCGATGGATCCTCACGGCAAGCCGGAGGGCAACTACCTGGTTGCCGTCGATACCGTCGACGCAGGCGTGGGCGAAACGGTGCTGATCGTGAGCGGCAGCTCAGCGCGGATGGCGGCCGGCCTGAAAGACTGCCCGGTCGACGCGGCCATCGTCGGCATCGTGGACACCGTCGAAGTCGTGGCGGGAGACTAGTTCCACCTGACTTCCATGCAACTTGCAAAAGTGATCGGCAACGTCGTGGTCACCCGCAAGGACGACAACCTCACGGGCGTGACGCTGCTCGTGCTGCAGCCGCTGGCGGCCGACGGCACCAACGTGGGCCGCACCCTGGTGGCCGTGGACGCCGCCGGCGCCGGTGTCGGCGAGACCGTGTTCTTCGTGCGCGGCAAGGAAGCCAGCTTTCCGTTCCATCCCACCGAGGTGCCCACCGATGCCGGCGTCGTCGGCATCGTGGACCACTGGCACATCGGCTGAGAACGGCCATCCCATGCAGCTTGCCCGCGTCATCGGCACCGTCGTTGCCACCCAGAAGCACCCGAAGTTCGAGGGCGCCAAGCTGCTGCTCGTGCAGCCGACCACCGTGGACGACCAGCCGCGCGGCGTCCCGCTGCTCGCGGTGGACTCTGTGGGAGCCGGCGTCAGCGAGAGGGTCCTGATCGTGATCGAGGGGCGCGCCGCCGGCGAGGCACTCGGCCGCAAGGGCGCCCCGGTGGACGCGGCCATCATCGGCATCGTCGATCGGGTGGACGTGACGGAATGACCGATCAGGAGCTGCGGGCGCTCGTGCGCGACGCGATCGCGAAGAGCGGCATCGGCGCGCTGGGCCGTCCGGGGGCGCCGGCTCGCGGCGGGGCTGAAGCCCCGCCCTACGAGGTGACCGGTCACAGCAGCCACGCGATGTTCATGTTGCCCCCCGGCGACCCAGAGGGGCGCTGTGTGATCGAGCCCGGCGTGCAGTGCAATCATTGCGGCTACTGCAAGTCGTACGGCCACTGATCTAGCGAGGCTCCACCTAGCACCGACGAACGCAGGTTCCGCCTCGCTAGACTAGAGCAGTGTTTGATAGCCCCGCCCTCCGGGCGGGCGCAGATGTTTGAGCCTATCCTCGAAGCATGTCCAGGCCTACCGTGCTCGTCACCAAGCGGCTGCCATCGGCGGCGCTGGCACGCCTCGAAGCGACCTGCGATGTCGATCTCAACGACCGCGACACGTTCCTGACTCACGACGAGCTCGTTGCCCGCGTGCGTGGCAAACAGGGTCTGATTGCGCTGCTGCCCGACACCGTGGATCGCGCCGTGCTCGAGGCCGGGCTGCCGGACCTCAAGGTGGTGTCGGCGGTGGCCGTCGGCATCAACAACATCGACGTGAACACGGCACGCGAGCTGGGCGTGGTGGTCACCAACACGCCCGACGTGCTCACCGAATCCACGGCGGATCTCACCTGGACTCTGATTCTCGGCATCATGCGGCGGGTCACCGAAGGCGACCGCCTGGTGCGGCGCGGGGGCTGGAAGGCCTGGGCCTTCGATTTCATGCTCGGCACCGAGCTGCGTGGCAAGCAGCTCGGGATCATCGGCTTCGGCCGGATTGGCCGCGCCGTCGCGGCGCGCGCCGCGGCGTTCGGTGTCCGCGTGGCCTATCTGGCGCGGCGTTCCGGTCCGCCGGTGATGGAAGGGGCCGAGCCGATGCCCTTCGACAAGCTGCTCTCCACCTCCGACATCGTGTCGCTGCACTGCCCGCTCACCCCCGACACCCGACACCTCATCGACCAGACGGCGCTGGCGCGGATGAAGCGGTCCGCATATCTCATCAACGCGTCGCGCGGACCGGTCGTCGACGAACCCGCGCTCGCGTGGGCGCTCAAGAACCGGCTCATCGCCGGCGCCGGGCTCGACGTCTACGAAGACGAACCGGCGGTCCTGGCCGACCTTCTGGCGCTCGAGAACGTGCTGCTGTCGCCGCATCTCGGGAGCGCGACGAGCGAGACGCGGACGGCCATGGCCGATCTCGCGGCGCGTAATGTCGCCGCCGTCCTGTCGGGGCAGCCGCCGCTCACGCCGGTGGCGCCACCAACGTGAGATCCGCTCAGGTCCGCCGCACTGCAGCGCCCGTCGATCGCACGATGCGCGCGCTGGCCGCCGCCATCGACGGCATGGAGCTTCCGGCGGTCGAGAAGGTGGCCGAGGCCGAGACCGACAACGCCTTTCAGATCCTGATTGCGACGCTGCTCTCGGCGCGCACCCAGGACGCGACGACCGCGGCGGCGTCGGCCCGGCTGTTCGCCAGGGCCCGCACGCCGCGCGCGATGGCGGCGCTCCCGGTCCGCGAGATCGAGAAGCTGATCTACCCGGTGAGCTTCTATCGCAACAAGGCCGAGCACGTGAAAGCGTGCTGCGAGATGCTGCTGACCCGGTTCGGCGGCCGCGTGCCCGACACGCTCGAGGCGCTGGTGCAACTGCCTGGCGTCGGCCGCAAGACCGCGAACCTCGTGCTCATCCTCGCGTTCAAGAGCCGCGAGAACATCTGCGTGGACACCCATGTGCACCGGATTTCCAACCGGCTGGGATGGGTGGCCACGAAGAGCCCGGAAGAAACCGAGCAGGCGCTGTATCGTGCGACGCGCCGGCACTGGTGGTCGTCGATCAACCTGGTGCTCGTGACTTGGGGGCAGAACGTGTGCCGCCCGGTGCACCCGCGCTGCGGCGTTTGCGTGATCGCCGCGGATTGTCCAAGAATTGGCGTCAAGGCCAGGAGGCAGTGATGAGACAGCTCGGGTTGGCGGTGGCGGCGGTGGTGATGGCGATGATGCCGGGCGTGTCGGCCTGGCAGGCGTCCACGAGCAAACCGGCCGCGGCGGCACCTGCGGGCCAGAAGCCGGCGGCCCCGGCCGCCGAGGCGACGCGGTCGCCCGGTGCGGGTCCGCTCATCACTGTCGAAACTGTCAAGGGCTCGTTCACGTTCGAGACTTATCCCAACGAGGCGCCGAAGAGCGTCGAGCACATCCTCGCGCTGGTGAAGCGGCGCTTCTACGACGGCATGCGCGTTCACCGGCAGATCCCCGGCTTCATCGCCCAGTTCGGCGATCCGAATTCGCGCGACATGTCGAAGAAGGACCTCTGGGGCACCGGCTCCAGCTTCAACCCGGTCGGCGTCGGCGAGGCCAACCCGAAGCGCACGCACGTGACCGGCGCCGTGGCCATGGCATATCCCGGCAAGGACCCGCGGCAGGCCGACAGCCAGCTTTACGTCATGCTGGCGCCCCGGCATTCCCTCGATGGCGACTACACGGTGATCGGGCAGGTGATCGCCGGGATGGACGTCGTGCGGAAACTGGTCGTTCCCGACGTGATCCGCCGCGTCACCGTCAAGGAGTAGGTGGGGCTGCGGTCAGGCCCGCCTCGTGACGAATGACAGAGAGGTGCGTATGTCGAGACCCGTCGCGCTCCTGATGTGTCTCGCGTTTGCGACGCCGATTCTGGCGCAGCAGCCTCCGGCTCCGGCGCGGACCGTCGCCTTCGACGTCGTGTCGGTGAAGAAGAGCTCCGCGAACTCCGGCATCGAGCGCTTCAACAGCGGCATCACCCAGCGTCCCGACGGGGGCGTCAGCATGGTGAACGTGCCGGTCGGCCTGATGATCGGCCGGGCCTATGGCGTCAGGCCGATCGACATGAGGGGCCTGCCCAGATGGGCCCTGTCGTTCGACGACCGTTACGACCTCATCGCCACTGCCTCGCTTCCGGACGCGACCGCCGCCGAACGCGCGACGATGCTGCGCGCGGTACTCGCCGATCGCTTCAGCCTGGCCGTGCATTTCGAAAAGCTCGAGC
>DATMDI010000599.1:0-3226 GCA_035557875.1 Vicinamibacterales bacterium | reverse complement strand
CCGACGAGATTCGCGACTTCTTCATCCGCATCCGCACCAGTGTGCCGAACGCCGGCGACGTGATTTTCAGCACGCATTGCCACGACGACCTGGGGCTGGCCGCCGCCAACTCGATCGCGTCGGTACTGGGCGGCGCGCGTCAGGTCGAGTGCACGATCAACGGCATCGGCGAGCGGGCGGGCAACGCCGCACTCGAAGAGGTCGTGATGGCGATTCGCACCCGCCAGGACCGCCTGCCGTTCACCACCGGCATCAACATCAAGGAACTCTACCCGTCGAGCGAGCTGCTCACGAAGCTGTCGGGGCAGGCGGTGCAGGTGAACAAGGCCGTCGTGGGGCGCAACGCCTTCGCGCACGAGGCCGGCATCCACCAGGACGGCGTGCTGAAGGACCGCCGCACCTACGAGATCATGCGCGCCGAGGACGTGGGCGCGCCGTGGAATCCGCTGGTGCTGGGGAAGCACTCGGGCCGCCACGCGGTGCAGCGCCGCTGCGCCGATCTCGGGTTCGCCCTCGAGGGCGAGGCGCTCGTCGACGTCTACCGTGCGCTCATGGCGGTGGCCGACGATCGCAAGACGATTTCCGACGACGACATCCGTGAGGTGGTGACGACCGTTCGCGCGGGCCGCGCCACGGTGCCGGTCACGCACTGATGCGCCGGGCGGTCTGAAGACCGCCCGCTACGTCGGCATGAACCGGGGATGTAGAGGGCGGTCTTCAGACCGCCCTTGTGTCCTACAGGGGGCGCGGCTTCAGCCCTGCCGACTCACCGGCTGGCCGCCGGCCGCTCGATCGGCACCTTCACGGCGACCGACGAGCCTTCGCGCAGCAACCCGAGCGTGGCCGTGCTCCCGACCGCTGCGTCCGAGATCAGGCGATAGAGCTGGCCGGCATCGGTGATGACCGTGCCGTTGAACGTCCGGAGCACGTCGCCGACTCGAAGCCCGGCGCGATACGCCTCCACCGCGGAACGGCCGATGCCGGCGATGACCAGCCCTTGCGTGTCGGGAGCGGAGAGCTCCTGTGCGAGCTGCGGTGTGAGCGGGAGCACCTGGATGTAGCCGATCGTCCCGCGGCGAACCTCGCCGTACTGCCGCAGGTCGTTGAGCACCCGCTTGGCGAGGTTGGCCGAGACCGCGAAGCCGATCCCCTGATAGCCGCCGCTCTGCGAGAAGATCACGGTGTTGATGCCCACCAGTTCGCCGCGGGCGTTGACCAGCGCGCCACCGGAGTTGCCCGGGTTGATGGCGGCGTCGGTCTGCACGAAGTCCTCGTAGGCGGAGATGCCGAGGTTGGTTCGGCTGACCGCCGACACGATGCCCAGGGTCACGGTCGAATTCAGCTGGTAGGGGTTGCCGATCGCCAGCACCCACTCGGCGATTCGCAGCTTCGACGAATCGCCCCACGGAATGGTGGGCAGGTTCTTCGCGTCGATCTTGAGCAGCGCGAGATCGGTGGCGGGATCCACGCCGATGACCGCGGCCGGCACATCGCGCTTGTCGCCCAGCGACACGGTGATGTTGAGATCGCGCAGCGACACGCGCTGCTGCTCGCCGGTGACGACGTGATTGTTCGTCAGGACGTAGCCGTCGGCTCCGACCACGACGCCCGACCCCAGGCTGCTTTGGACGCGGCTGCCGCCGCCGAAGAAGTCGTCGTCGCCGAACCCGAAGAAGGAGTCGAACGGCGATGGCTGGCGGCGCACGACCTGCCGGGTGGAAATGCTGGCGACCGCGGGTACCGTGCGTTCGGCGATGCGCGTGAAGTCCGGCAGCGTCGCCCCGGCGGCCACCGGCCCCGGCGTCGTGACGGGGCGCGCCGCCCCTGTCGCCTGCGGAGCGCCGGCGCCGTCGTCGGCGAGCCCGGTGATGACTCGTCCAGCCACGAAGCCGACGCCGGTAATCAGCAGGGCGATGAGGGTGAAACGCCTCAAGACGGCCTCAGGGGGTGATGGCGATGCGCCGCGTCGCGGCGGCGGGGAGCTTGGGGCAGCGGATCGTGAGCACGCCGTCCCTGAGGTCGGCAGTGACGGCGCCGTTGTCGATCGGGATGGGCAGCTGGAACGTTCGCTGGAACGACCCGTGGCCGCGTTCGATCCGGTGGAACTGCTCGCAGGCCACCGGCCGCTCGCGCCGCGCACCCGACAGCGTGAGGCGCCCGTCGCCGGTCTGGATGTCGATGTCGTCGCGTTCGATCCCCGGCACTTCGGCGGTCACGACGTAGGCGTCGGCGGTCTCGTACAGGTCGACGGGAGGCTGCCAGCCGGCCGGTCCAGGGGCAAACCGGTCCAAACGCTGCTGGATCGCGAGCAGATCGCGAAGCGGATCCCAGCGTGCGAACGCCACGCCGGCATCGTAGCACGCCCCCCCGGAGGCTTCGCCTGGGGGCGTGCTAACGCTATCTATTTTGGCGCTAGGCGCGGTGCTGGAACCCTTGACCGCGCCGCGCGCGGCGAGGCTGTGTGCGGTCGCTATGCTACGATCTCGGGGATATCCACCTCGACGACATGGCAGCCATACAAGCGACACGTCTGAAAAAGGGCATGCTGGTGAAGATCGAACAGGACCTGTTCCGGGTCCTCGAGCTCCAGCACGTCACCCCCGGCAACCTTCGCGGCTTCGTGCGGGTGAAATTCCGCAACATCCGCAGCGGCTCGCTGTCGGATCAGAAGCTTCGGTCGGAAGACACGCTCGATCGCGCCACGCTCGAGCAGCGCGACATGCAGTACCTCTACAAGGACGGCGACGGCTTCTGCTTCATGGACACGACGTCCTACGAGCAGATACACATCCCCGCCGAGGCGCTGGGCGACTCGGTGAACTACATCAAGCCGGAGATGACGGTCGAAGTCGAGTTCTACGGCGAGGAAGCCCTGGGGGTGGAGCTGCCGGCGACGGTGGACCTGGCCGTGACCGATACGACACCCGGCATCAAGGGGGCAACAGCCAGCGCCCAGGTGAAACCGGCCACGCTCGAGACCGGCCTGGTGGTGCAGGTACCGCCGTTCGTGAACCCCGGCGACATGGTGCGCATCAGCACCGAGACCGGCGAATACCTCTCCCGCGCCTGAGGGCTCGCCAGTCTCTGCCTCGCCAGGCAGCACTTCTTTGCCCGCACTCCGTGCGGGCGTCCCCGTAGCCGCGCCGGCCCCCCGTCGGGGTACACTGCGCCAATCCGCGCGAAGCGCGGCAAGAGATACTGCCCCTCGAGGCGCTATGGATGTCGT
>DATMDI010000598.1:0-10115 GCA_035557875.1 Vicinamibacterales bacterium | reverse complement strand
GATCGCGGTCCACCGCCACGAGGCCGACACTGTGCTCGACCAGCGGCTCGACCAGCGGTACCGTGCGGATGTTCGACATCGGCCCGAGCACGCTCAGGAAGTACTCGGGGATCACGCTCGTCATGCCCATCAGGTGCACGTTCGAGATCAGGTTGATCACCGAGTTGCTCTCGACGCGCGGAATCGGGCTGGCGTTGGCGGCGCGGAACGCCCGGTCGATGATCCGCCGGTTCTGCATGTCGGGCGTGAGCAGGCAGAGCGGCTGCTTCGCGGCATCGGCCCACGATACGGCGGCAGTCCCGGCCAGTTCGTGATCGGCGCGCACCAGCAGGCAGTAGCGCTCCATGTAGATCGGCTCGGCGCGCATGCCCTCCACTGGCTCGTTGTCGAGATAGCTGAACCCCACGTCGATGGTGAACTCTTCGAGCTGGCGCAGGATCTCGATCGAGCTGTGCGACAGGATCGTCAGCTCGACGTCAGGGTGACGCGCCTGGATGGCCTTGGCCATGAGCGCCGCCATCGGCAGCGCCGACGGGATGACGCCGACCGACAGGTGGCCGCGCAGCGCGCCGCCCGTATTGAGCCGCGCAGCGATGTCCTGCTGCAGCGACGTCCAGTTGTCGAGAATCGTCTGCGCCCACTTCAGCACCCGCTCGCCGTCGGGGGTGAAGCCGATGAAGCGCTGGCCGCGCTCGACGATGGGGACGCCCAGCTCCTGCTCGAGCTGCCGGATGCGGCCCGACAGCGTGGGCTGGGTCACGTGACAGGCCTTCGCCGCGCGGGTGAAATGCTTTTCGCGCGCGAGGGCGACGAGGTATTGAAGTTGGCCGATGTCCAAGGGGGCTCCGCTGGAAGGCTCAGGGCTCAGGGCTTAGGGCCTGGACGCTTCCTAACGCCCGAGAGAGTACGCTTGTCCAAGACTGAGGAGCGATCATACAAGCCCCTGAGCCTCGAGCCCTGAGCCCGTGATCCTTCACCTGAGCCCTGAGCCATGAGCCCTTCCGAGCGGCCGCAGGCCGCGGACGTCCGTATGCGCGGATTCGAGCACCGCCACACGGTGGCGGCGGCGCTGGCGTGGCTCGACTCGCAGTTGCAGCCGCTGACGTCGGAGCGGGTGCCGCTGCCCGTGGCGTTCGGGCGGGTGCTGGCCACGCCGGTCGTGAGCGACGTGGACGTGCCGGGATTCGACCGCGCGACGATGGACGGATACGCGGTCGTGGCGGTGAGCACCGAAGGTGCGGCGGCCTACAGCCCGCTGCCGCTGACGGTGATTGGTGATTCGATGCCGGGGCATCCCTTCACCGGCGTCGTCGCGCCGGGCCAGGCCGTGCGGGTCATGACCGGAGCTCCGATGCCGCACGGCGCCGACGCGGTCCTGCCGGCCGAGTTCGTGGAACGCGGATCGGGCTCCACGCTGGTCAACGCCCTGGCGCCGGTGTCGCCCGAGAAGCACGTCGGCCGCCGTGGCGAAGACATCGTGCGGGGCACGACCGTACTCGACGCGGGCCGGGTGCTGCGGCCGCAGGACGTGGGCGTACTGAGCTCGGTCGGCCAGGCGCAGGTGGACGTGGTGCGGCAACCGCGCGTACGGCTCGCGATTACCGGCAACGAACTGCAGCCGGCAGGATCGCGGCCCGAGGGCTTCCGAATCGCGGACGCCAACGGGCCGATGCTCGCGGCGCTCGTTCAGCGCGACGGCGGCGTGGTGGACTTCCCCGGGCTGCTGCGCGACGACGCCGAGACGATTGCGGCGGCGCTCCATGCGGACGCCGATGTCGTGATCGTGTCGGGCGGCTCGAGCGTCGGCATCGAAGATCTGGCGCCCTCGCTCGTCGCCCGGGATGGCGAGTTGGCGGTGCACGGGATCGCGATGCGTCCGAGCAGCCCGACCGGGCTCGGCCGCATCGGCCACCGGCTGGTGTTCCTGCTCCCCGGCAACCCGGTGTCCAGCCTGTGCGCCTACGACTTCTTCGCCGGCCGCGCCATTCGCGTGCTCGGCGGCCGCCCTGCGCCGTGGCCCTATCGGATGGTGCGCGCCAGGCTGGCCCGCAAGATCAGCTCGCCCATCGGCCGGCTCGATTACGCGCGCGTCTCGCTCGTGGACGGCCTGGTGGAACCGGTGGCCGTGGCCGGCGCGTCGCTGCTCTCGTCCACGACCCGTGCCGACGGCTTCGTGATCGTGGCCGACGACAGCGAAGGCTTTGCGGCGGGCGCCGACGTGGACGTCTGGCTCTATGCGTGAGCAGGAGCAGTTCCTTCAGGTCCTCGATCGCGACGAGGCGGAACGGCGGTTCCGGGCTGCGCTCGACCTCACGCCGCGCCTCCGCGAGCGCGTGCCGCTCGACGCCGCGCTCGGACGGGTGCTGGCCGCCGACGTGCTCGCGCCCGTGGACGTACCGTCGTTCGATCGGGCGAACGTCGACGGCTTCGCCGTGGTGGCCGAAGATACGTTCGGCGCATCGGAAACCTCGCCGCGCGCCGTGCGGCTCGGTGACGAAGAGATTCACACCGCCGTCGTGCCCGGCACTGTCGTGAGCCGCGGCCACGCGGTCGCGATTGCCACCGGCGGCATGATGCCTCGCGGCGCCGACGCGGTGGTGATGATCGAGCACGCCGACGTGCGCGACGGCGAGGTCCGGATCACGAGAGCCGTCAGCGCCGGCAGCGGGGTGTCGTTTGCCGGCACCGACATCACGGCCGGCGAAACCGTGCTCCGTCTCGGACAGCTGCTGACCAGCCGCGACACCGGCGTGCTTGCCGCGATCGGCGTGGCGGCCGTGGACGTGTGGCACATGCCGGTCGTGGCGATCCTGTCCACCGGTGACGAAATCATCGCGCCCGGACAGCCGATGGGACCAGCCAGGGTCTACGACTCGAACGCCCAGGTGCTGGCCGACGCGGTGCGCGAGCTCGGCGGCGAGCCGAGGCGGATGGGCATCACCCCGGACGACCCGGTCCTCCTGCGCGAGCGCCTGCGCGAAGCGCTGGCGTTCGCCGACGTCGTGCTGCTGTCGGGCGGCACCAGCAAGGGTGCGGGCGACGTGTCGTATCGCGTGGTGGCCGAGCTCGACGATCCGGGCATCGTCGCCCACGGCGTCGCGCTCAAGCCGGGCAAGCCGATCTGCCTTGCGGCCACCGGCGGGCGCGCCGTGGTGGTGCTGCCTGGCTTCCCCACGTCGGCCATCTTCACCTTCCACGAGTTCGTCGCGCCGGTCGTCCGCCTGCTGGCCGGGCGCAGCGCGGGGGAACGCGCGACGGTACAGGCTCGCCTCGCGGTGAAAGTGAACAGCGAGATTGGCCGCACCGAATACCTGCTCGTCGGGCTGGTCGAAGCACCGGGCGGCGAGGGCGGCCCGTCGCTGGCGGCGTATCCGATGGGCCAGGGCTCCGGCAGCGTCACCACCTTCAGCCGCGCCGACGGCTTTGCCACGATCGGACGCCACCACGAAATCGTGCCGGCCGGCACCGT
This sequence comes from Vicinamibacterales bacterium, assembly GCA_035557875.1. Taxonomy (GTDB): domain Bacteria; phylum Acidobacteriota; class Vicinamibacteria; order Vicinamibacterales; family UBA2999; genus DASYRM01. The sequence goes on along the minus strand of DATMDI010000598.1, from coordinate 6,646 downwards.
CATCGACGTGCAGCGGCTCGGTCGCGACCTGCGGCTGGCGGACCTGGTAGTGATCGGCAGTCACTGCATCGGTCTCGACTACCTGCTCGGGGAACTGCAGCGGCAGGGCCTGCGCACGAAGTTCCTGGCTGTGGGCAGCACTGCCGGTCTCGAGGCAGCCAAGCGTGGCGAGTGCGACGTCGCCGGCGTGCACCTGCTGGACGCGACGACCGGCGAGTACAACCGGCCGTTTCTCACCGAGTCGCTGGATCTCGTGCCCGGCTACGGCCGCCTTCAGGGCATCGTGTTCCGGCCCGGCGACCTCCGCTTCGAGGGGCGCGCGCCGGAGGCCGCCATCGCCGCCGCCGTCGCGGATGCCGACTGCCTGATGGTGAACCGCAACCAGGGAAGCGGCACGCGCGCGCTGATCGATCGTCTGCTCGGCGGGGCGCGACCGGCCGGCTACGCGGTGCAGCCCCGCAACCACAACGCGGTGGCCGCGGCGGTGGTGCAGCACCGCGCCGACTGGGGTGTCACGCTCGAAACGGTGGCGCGCGCCGCCGGCCTGGGGTTCCTGCCGGTGCAGCACGAACAGTACGACTTCGTCGTGCCGCGAGCGCGGGCAGAGCGCCCGGCAGTGGCCGCGTTCAAGGCCGTGCTGCAGCAGGCCGGGACGCGGGACGCACTGGCGCAGTTGGGGATGACGCTCTGAGGACGACACTTTGAGGACAACACTCTGAGGAAGACACTCTGAGGAAAACACTGTGACGTCCGGCGGCATCGTGTTGTGCGGCGGCAAGTCCACGCGGATGGGTGTGGCCAAGGCGACGCTCCCCTTCGGCCCCGAGACGATGCTGCAGCGCGTGGTGCGCCTGCTCGGCACCACCGTGTCACCGATTGCGGCGGTGGCGGCCCGGGACCAGGTCCTGCCCGCGCTGCCGCACGACGTGATCGTCGCCCGCGACGAGCGCGAGGCGAAGGGCCCGCTCGAAGGGCTGCGCGCGGGGCTCGCCGCGTTACCCGCGACGGTGGAGGCGGCCTACGCCACCAGTTGCGACGTGCCGCTGCTCGTGCCCGGCTTCGTCGAGCGGATGCTCGTCCTGCTCGGCGACCACGACATTGCCGTGATGGAGATCGACGGCTTCACGCATCCGCTGTCGGCCGTCTACCGCCGGTCGGTGCTGCCGAAGGTCGAGGAACTGCTGGCGCAGGACCGGCTGCGGCCGGTGTTTCTCTTCGAGGCCGTGCGTACGCGCCGCGTATCGCCGGCGGAGATGCGCGAGGTGGATCCCGACCTGCGCACGCTGCGCAATCTGAATACTCGGGAAGACTACGAAGCGGCGTTGGAAGAACTACGTAGGGTGGGGTTTTAACCCCGCCGGCGGGGCTGAAGCCCCGCCCCACGAGCGGGCGGGCACGACTCGACCCCTCCGACGCGGGAAGACGAGCATAATTGCGTCACCTTGGGACACGAAGTCAGTGCGTTCCTGCGTACCGTCGCGATCACCCTGGCGGCGCTGCTTCCGATCATCAATCCGCTCGGCTCCGCGCCCATCTTCCTGTCGATGACACCCGGCGCCTCGGATGCCGCGCGTCAGGCGCTTGCGCGCCGAGTCGCGCGGAACTCGCTTCTCATGCTCATCGGGGCGACGCTCGTGGGTTCGTACGTGCTGAATTTCTTCGGCCTCTCGCTCGCGGTGGTCAAGATCGCCGGTGGGCTGCTCGTCATTGCGACGGGCTGGCACCTGATTCGTGACGCCGATACGCCGGACGCGAAGATTCTCCCGGCGACCGCCGCCTGGAGCGCGGCGGAGATCGACAGCAAGAGCTTCTTCCCTCTCACCTTTCCGCTGACCATCGGTCCCGGCTCTGTGTCCGTTGCGATCACTCTTGGTGCGGGGGCACACGCGCCGGACCTCCCCGTCCCGCTTGGCGTCGCGGGGAGTCTCGTCGGCATGGCGGTCGTCGGCTTCGCCATCTATTGCTGCTACCGCTACGCCGGTCGCGTGCTGGACATGCTGGGTGAAAACGGGACGATCGTATTCTTGAGGCTATCGGCCTTCATTCTGCTCGCCGTGGGTGTCAAGATCTTCAGCGACGGTCTGGTGGAGCGATTCCCCGTGCTGAGTCCGTGATCGCGGGGAGCAGCGCGGCTGAAGTGTCGACGCTCCCGCCGTGGGAGCTCGACCCTCGCGCCCCAGGGCCGGCTGAAGCCGGCCCCCACGAAGATCACCAGCCGCGCTGGCGGTGGTACTCCGCGACCAATGCATCGAGGCGCTCGCGGCTGAGCGACGCCGCGGGGTCGTTGGGAAGCGGCGTCTTGAGGAACCGGTCCGGCAGCGTGTCCTCGGCGGGCGTCCAGCCCGCGCGCAGGTTGAACTCGCGCTTGGCGGCCACGATCCCGCGCGCCGTCTCGCGTAGCTCGTCACCGCTCACATCCCAGCCCGTCACCGCGCCAAGCATCACGGCGGACTCGGCGTAGAAATCGTCGAACACGCCACGCAGGAACTTGCACAGGATCAACGAGTCCATCAGCGCGGCCTTGTCCTCGGTCTCGATCGCGTGGCGGACCGCGTCGAGCGTGACGTTGCGCCGATCGACCTTGTCGGAGAAGTCCACCTCGTAGGCGCCGCTGCGGTTGTGGTCGGCGCCGCGGGCGCCCACGGCGAACCCGAGCGCCATCGTCTGCAGCGCCCGCGGCTCGTAGCCGGGAATCTCGAGCCCCTTCACCTGGGGCGCAATCCCGATACTGTCGTGTCCAATCGCCAGCGCCGCCCGGCGGCTGCCCTCCGCCAGCAGGTCGCCGAGACCATCACGCGCGCCGATCAGTTCGATCGCGCGCAGAAGCGCATCGCCGCTCCCGAACGTCAGCCACGGCGCGTCGAGCCAGCCGCGCTCGACGCATTCCATCGCGAACGCAATCGTGCCGCCGGTGCTGATGGTATCGATACCCAGCTCGTCGCAGCGCTTCGACGCGCGCAGCACCGCGTCCGAATCGCCCACGCCGCAGAGCGATCCGAGGGCGAACAGGCTCTCGTACTCGACGCGCACCCCGACCGTCCCGACGGCGTAAATGTGCTCGCAGCCGATGGTGCAGGTGACGCAGCTCTCGCGCGTCTTCGCCCGGGTGGCGCTCAGCGTCTCCGGCGAGAGGTTCTGCGCCTCGTCGAACCGGCCGCTCTGGAAGTTGCGCGTCGGCAGCGCGCCGAAGCGGTTGAACGTCAGCAGGTTGGTGGCCGTGCCGAGCTCGCGGTACTTGGCGGTGGCCGGACCGAACGAGCGCTTCGACAGGTCGCGACTGAGCGCGGTGAGCTCGGCGGGGCGCGCCCACTCCACGCGCTTCTTGCCGCGCACGGCAATCGCCTTGATCTGCTTGGCGCCCAGCACCGCGCCGCTGCCGCCACGGCCGGCGTGGCGGCCGTCGTGCGAGATCGTCGCGTAGCGGACCAGGCGCTCGCCCGCGGGCCCGATCGACGCGACGCGGAAGCCGGGGCCGAGCTTCGCCCGCAGCGCCGACTCCGTGTCGCGGCAGCTCCAGCCGCGATACTCCGCCGCCGATTCGAGTCGCACGGTGGGCGGCTCGTCGTCTTGCGCGTCGCCCGCGTCGATGACGAGCACCGACAGCGCCCGGGCCCGGCCAGTGATGAGGAGGGCGTCGCAGCCGAGCGCCTTGCCGGTGACCGCGAAGCCGCTACTCGCGAGCGAGTCGTTGATGCGCCCGGTGAGCGGGCTCTTGCCGACCACCGCGAACTTGGCCGACGTGGTCAGCGGGCTGCCGACCAGCGGGCTGAAGGCGAAGACCAGCGACGCCTCGGCCGAGAGTGGGTCGCTTTCCGCGGCGCCCGCGTCGAGCAGCAGCCGCGTGCCCAGGCCGCTACCACCGAGGTAGCCGCGAAGCGTGGCCTCAGGCAGGGGGACACGCTCGGCGCGGCCGCTCGATGCGTCGATGGTGAGCACGCAGCCGTGGTACCCGCAAGGCATGGCTTGAAGATCAGCCCCCGGCGTCGGCCGAGAGAATCAGCACGAAGTCGTCGGCGCCGAGCGGGGTGGCCGGGTCCGTGACGAAGCGGTCGCCGTTGAGATTGGCCACGAATGCCGGGTGCAGCCGATCGCGCTCGATGATCGGGCAGAGCGAAGGCATCCGCGCCGCCAGCGTGCCGAGCAGCTGGCCGAGCGTATCTGCGTGCACTTCCAGCTCGGAGACGCCGGCACGCTCACGGGGGACGCCGAAGAACTCAACGTGCATGCCGCATCTTGATGATAGCATGGCAGTTTGGCCTGATTTGGGGCCTCACACCGCATGAGCGAACGCGCAGCATCCTTTGCCCCCGGACGGGCCGACTCGGCCAAGAAGAAAGGTCGCGGAAAGGTCCGCGGTACCCCGAAAGGCCGCCGTGTAGACCCCGGTGCGCTCAAAGAAGTGCTCGAGCTGCTCGGCGACGCACCCCGCCGCCGTGACCTGCTCATCGAGCACCTGCACAGGATCCAGGATCGCTACGGGCACCTCTCCGCCGCGCACCTGGTGGCCCTTGCCTCCGAGATGAAGATGGCGATGGCCGAGGTGTACGAGGTGGCGACCTTCTATCACCACTTCGACGTGGTGAAGGAAGGTGATACCGCGCCGCCGGCGATCACCGTCCGCGTCTGCGACTCGATCGCATGCGATCTCGCGGGCTCACACCATCTGCTCGAGCGCCTGCCGTCTCTGCTGGGTTCCGATGTGCGGGTGTTGCACGCGCCGTGTGTCGGCCGCTGCGAAACCGCGCCGGTGGCAGTGGTCGGACAGAACCCGATACCGCTCGCGACGGTCGAGAAGATCACGGCCGAGGTGAACGCCCGTCACGTCACCCACCCCGGCCGCGAGACCGATAGCCCTCACGCCAACGACGTCACGCCTGGCCACATCGGCCTGGCGGCCTATCGGGCCGACGGCGGCTACCAGCTGGCCGCCGCGTGCTACGCCGGGGAGAAGTCACGCGATGAGGTCATCGCGGTGATGGAGAACTCGGGGCTGCGCGGCCTCGGCGGCGCCGGCTTCCCCGCCGGCCGCAAGTGGAAGCTGGTGGCGGCCGAGCCCGCACCGCGGCTGATGGCGATCAACATCGACGAGGGCGAGCCGGGCACGTTCAAGGACCGCTACTACCTCGAACGGGATCCGCACCGTTTCCTCGAGGGCGCGCTGATTGCGGCCTGGGCCGTCGGCATCGAAGCCGTCTACGTCTATCTGCGCGACGAGTATCACGGCTGCCGCGCCATCCTGCAGCAGGAGATCGCGGCCCTGCAGGCCGACCCGCCGTGCCCGCTGCCGGCCATCCATCTCCGCCGCGGCGCCGGCGCCTACATCTGCGGCGAAGAGTCCTCGATGATCGAGTCGATCGAGGGCAAGCGCGGCGAGCCGCGGCTGCGCCCGCCGTACGTGGCGCAGGTGGGCCTCTTCGACCGGCCGACGCTCGAGCACAACATGGAGACGCTGCACTGGGTGCGCGCCATCCTCGAAAACGGCCCGGAGTGGTTCGCCGATCACGGCCGCCATGGCCGCAAGGGGCTGCGCTCGTTCTCGGTGAGCGGGCGGGTGAAGAAGCCGGGTGTGCACCTCGCCCCCGCCGGCATCACGCTGCGCGAGCTCGTGGACGAGTATTGCGGCGGGATGCTCGACGGCCACGAGCTCTATGGCTATCTGCCCGGCGGCGCGTCCGGCGGTATCCTGCCCGCCTCGAAGGCCGACGTGCCGCTCGACTTCGACACGTTGAACGAGTACGGCTGCTTCATCGGATCGGCCGCGATCGTCGTCCTGTCGAACCGCGACACCGCGGCGGGCGCGGCGCGCAACCTGATGAAGTTCTTCTCCGACGAGTCGTGCGGGCAGTGCACGCCCTGCCGCGTCGGGACGGTGAAGGCGCTCGACCTGATGCGCGACCAGCGCTGGGATGCGCCCCTCCTGAAAGAGCTGTCGCAGGCGATGATGGACGCGTCGATCTGCGGCCTGGGCCAGGCGGCGCCCAACCCGGTGCTGACGGTGCTGAAGTACTTTCCCAAGGAAGTCGAGTAGGGCTCATGCATCAGAAGAACACCGCGCTGTCGGCGGACATTCCGGTCTCGTTCACGCTCAACGGCAAGACCGTGGTCGGCCGGTCCGATCAGTCGCTGCTGGAGATCGCCGACGAGCAGGGGATCGAGATCCCGCGCCTCTGCTACATGGAGGGCATGCGGGCCGACGGCAATTGCCGCACCTGCATGGTCGAGATCAAGGGCGAGCGGGTGCTGGCTCCGTCGTGCTGCCGCTATCCGAAGCAGGGCATGGAGGTGACGACCGACAGCGCACGTGCCGTCACCAGCCAGAAGATGTCGATCGAGCTGCTGCTCTCGGACATGCCCGAGACCGCCTACACGCGCGATTCCGAGCTCGATCTCTGGGCGAAGAAGCTGGATCTCGGCAAACCGCGCTTCCGCGCCAGGCAGCAGCCGGTTGAAGACCTTTCGCACCCGGCCATGGCCGTGCACCTCGACGCCTGCATCCAGTGCAACCGTTGCGTGCGCGCGTGCCGCGAAGAGCAGGTGAACGACGTCATCGGCTACGCCTTCCGCGCCGGCTCGTCGAAGATCGTGTTCGACCTCGACGACCCGATGGGCGACTCCACCTGCGTGGCGTGCGGCGAGTGCGTGCAGG
>DATMDI010000597.1:0-4654 GCA_035557875.1 Vicinamibacterales bacterium | reverse complement strand
CGGGTCTCGCGGGCGATCAGGCAGACCCGGCGTGCCAGGCTTCAGGAATCAGCCCTCGGGCCTCAGCGGCGCAACCCGATGACCTCCGACCGCTGCTGAAGCAGTACTGCGTTACCTGTCACAACTCACGAACGAAGACGGGCGGGCTCGAGCTCGAGTCGCCCGATCCGCTGCACGTGCAGACCGATCCCGAGCTGTGGGAAAAGGTCGTCAAGAAAGTGCGTGCGGGGATGATGCCGCCGACCGGGATGCCGGCGCCCGCTGCAGACGTCCGCAAAGGATTCGTATCCGCGCTGGAGTCGCGGCTCGATCGTGTGGCGGCGCAAACGCCCAATCCGGGCCGCCCGCTCGTCCATCGGCTCAATCGCGCCGAATACGCCAACGCGATTCGCGACCTGCTGGCGCTCGACATCGATCCGGCCACACTGCTGCCGGCCGACGATTCGAGCTCGGGGTTCGACAACATCGCCGACGTTCTTGGCGTGTCGCCGGTGCTCCTCGAGAGCTATCTCTCGGCGGCGGATCGCATTGCCGCCCTCGCCGTCGGCAATCCGAAGCTGCCGCCGACGGGCGACGTGTACCGCGTCCGCCAGGATGCGTCGCAATCGCGCCACGTCGAGGGGTTGCCGCTGGGAACGGTCGGTGGATTCGCGATCGAGCGCACGCTGCCGCTCGATGGCGAGTACCAGTTTCAGGTTCGGCTCTTCCGCACCAACCTGGGGACCATGCGCGGGCTCGAGCAGCCGCACCAGCTCGAGATCAGCGTCGATGGGGTGCGCATTCACTTGGCCGGGTTCGGTGGCGACAAGGACGTGACGGCGTCGAGCGCCAATCCGACGCTGACCGGCGACGAAATCGACGAGCGCTTCACCGTGCGCGTCCCGCTCAAGGCCGGCCGTCGGTCGATTGCGGTGGCGTTTCTCGAGAAGACCAGCGCCTACAACACGCGGCGGCTGCAGTCGTACGTCCGCAGCTCGGCCGACACGATCGATTTCAGCGGCTTCCCGCACATCGATCAGTTCATCATCACCGGTCCGTTCAACCCGACCGGCAGTGGTGATACCCCGAGCCGCCGCCGAATATTCGTGTGTCATCCACAGTCCTCGACGGCCGCCAAGCACGCCGCTGCGGCTGGCGCCCAAGCGGCGTCTCGACGTAGCTCGCCTGAAGTCGACGCGAGCGAAGTCGGATGTGCCCGCCGCATCCTGTCTCCGCTGGCGCGCCGTGCCTATCGTGGCGACGTCACTGCGCCCGACGTGCAGACGCTGCTCGATTTCTTCGCCCGCGGGCGTGCCGAGTCGAACAGCTTCGAAGGCGGCATCGAGATGGCGCTGCGGCGCCTGCTCGCCAGCCCGAAGTTCGTCTTCCGGGTCGAGCGCGAGCCGGTGCAGCTCGCGGCGGGAACGGCGTATCGCATCGGCGACCTGGAACTCGCGTCTCGCCTCTCGTTCTTCCTCTGGAGCAGCATCCCGGACGAGGAGTTGCTGCGGGAGGCCGAGCGCGGATCGCTGAAGTCGCCGGCGGTGCTCGAGCAGCAGGTCCGGCGGATGCTCGCCGATCCGAAGTCGCAGACGCTGGTCAGCAACTTTGCCGGCCAGTGGCTCCATCTGCGCAACCTCCGCACCAAGGTTCCGAACTCCTTCCAGTTTCCTGATTTCGACGATGACCTGCGGCGGGCGATGGTGGCCGAGGTGGAGCTCTTCTTCAGGAGCGTGATCGACGAGGATCGCAACGTGCTCGATCTCATGACCGCGGACTACACCTTCATCAACGAGCGGCTCGCCCGGCATTACGGCATTCGCAATGTCTACGGCAGTCAGATGCGGCGCGTCGCGCTCACCGACGAAGCGCGTCGTGGGCTGCTGGGGAAGGGCGCCCTGCTGATGGTGACGTCACACGCGCATCGCACGTCGCCGGTGCTCCGCGGCAAGTGGGTGCTCGAGAACATCATCGGCGTCGCGCCGGCGCCGCCGCCGGACGAAGTACCGGCGCTCAGTGACGAGGAGCATCCGAACAAGCCGCGGTCGGGCCGGGAAGTGCTCGAGCAGCATCGTGCGAACCAGGTGTGCGCGAGTTGTCATCGTGTGCTCGATCCGATTGGATTGGCACTCGAGAACTACGACGCCGTGGGCGCGTGGCGCACGCGGGACGGCGGGACGCTTGGCGAGCCGATTGACGCCTCGGGCCAGCTGGTCGACGGGACGAAAGTGGACGGCGTGGTCGCGCTGCGGCAGGCATTGGTGCGTGAGCCGCAGATGTTCGTCCGGACGATGACGGAGAAGCTGCTGACCTACGCCGTGGGTCGCGGGTTGACGGCGTCCGACATGGCGGTGGTGAGAAAGATCGTCCGTGGGGCGGAGCCGAAGCAGTATCGATTCTCGGCGCTGGTGCTCGGCGTCGTGAACAGCGCGCCGTTCCAGATGCGGGCGAAGGCGTCGGAGCCGCCGGCGCGAGTGGCAAGTAGGGCGGGGCTTTAGCCGCGCCGGGGTAAGGGCGGGTGTAGGGCGGGGCTTTAGCCCCGCCTGGGTAAGTGCCGGGCTGAAGCCCCGGCCCACGAGTATCGGGAGCCGGAGAGATGTTCATCACCAAGACGTCCTTGTCGCGCCGCGCCATCCTGCGCGGGATGGGTGCCTCGCTCGCGTTGCCGTTCCTCGACGCCATGGTGCCGGCGGCAACCGCACTGGCACGGACGGCAGCGACGCCGGCGCTGCGATTCGGCGCCGTCTTCATCCCGATGGGGGAGCGCCCCGGGTTCTGGACACCGAAGACCGTCGGCGCCGGGTTCGAGTTCTCGCCGATTCTCAAGCCGCTCGAATCGCTGCGCGACTCGCTGGTTGTCGTCTCCGGGCTCGACCGGCCATCCGGCGGGACGCATGCGGTCAGCACCGCCACCTGGCTCACCGGCTCGTCGCCGAAGCGCACCGAGGCCGAGGATTTCCTCGCCGGCATCTCACTCGACCAGGTGATCGCCCAGACGATCGGACGCGACACGGTGTTTCCGTCGCTCGAGATCTCCACCGAGGATCAGGCCGGCTATATCGGCGCCTGCGACGTCGGCTACAGCTGCACCTACATGAGCACCATCTCGTGGAAGGGGCCGACGACCCCGCTGCCGATGGAACGGAATCCGCGTGTGGTGTTCGAGCGGCTGTTCGGTCGTCCCGGCACCGCTGCCGAGCGCGTGGCGCGGATGAAGGGCGATCAGAGCATCCTCGACTCCGTGCGCGGCGACGTGGCGTCGCTGCAGCGCGATCTCGGCGCCCGCGATCGCGTGCGCCTCGGCGAGTATCTGGATCACGTCCGCGAGATCGAGCAGCGCATCGAGCGCGCGGAGCGGCAGGCGACGAGCAACATCACCATTCCCGAGGCGCCGGTCGGCATTCCGCCCGCGTTCGAGGACCATGTGCAGCTGATGTTCGAGCTGATGGCGGTCGCCTATGAAACGGATTTGACGCGCGTCTTCTCGTTCATGATGAACCGCGAAGCCAGCCAGCTGGTGTTCCCGAACATCGGCATCAACGAGCCGTGGCATCACATCTCGCACCATGGAAATGATTCCGAGAAGCTGGCGGCGCTGGTCAAGATCAACACCTGGCAGATCGGTCTCTTCGGCAAGTTCCTCGAGCGCCTGAAGAACACGCCCGACGGCGACGGTTCGCTGCTCGACCATTCCGTGATCCTGTGGGGCAGCGGCATGAGCGACAGCAACTCGCACTCGGCGGTCGATGTGCCACTGCTGCTGGCGGGCAAGGCGGCGGGACGTCTGACGGGCGATCGGCACATCGCCGCGCCGCGGGCGACGCCGCTGGCCAACGCGATGCTCGACATCGCGCAGAAGTACGGCGCGCAGATCGACCGGCTGGGAGTCAGCACGGGAAGGCTGGATATCTAGGGGGCTCGGGACTTCCGCCTTCGCCAGAGGCTACGGCGGGACAAGCGGGGCTCGAATGTAGGGCGGGGCCTTTGGGCCCCGCCGGCTTGTGGGCCGGGGCTTCAGCCCCGGCATCGTCAATGATGCTGCACATTCAATCGCGCCATCGTCTCTTCGTCGCCGTCGTGAGCGCCGCGTTGCTCGTCGGCGGTCTTCTGCTGCTGACGACGAGGCTCCTGGCGGCGGAGACGCCCTCACTGATAGACGCCGTGAAGAGCGGCGATCGGTCTGCCGTTCGCAAGCTGATTGCGCAGCGAGTCAACGTCAATGCGGCCGAGCCCGATGGCACCACCCCGCTGCATTGGGCCGTGCGAGCCGGCGATCGCGAGATGACCGGCATGCTCCTGCGTGCCGGGGCCAAGGCCACCACGCCGAACCGCTACGGCGTGACGCCGCTGCGGCTGGCGGCGATCAACGGCAGCGCCCCGATCATCGACGCCCTGCTCGAAGCGGGCGCCAGTCCTGATTCAACCAATGCCGAAGGCGAGACGACGCTGATGACGGCCGCGCGCGCCGGCAGCGTCGACGCGGTGCGGCTGCTGGCGAAACGTGGTGCCAACGTCAACGCGCGCGAAGACTGGTTCGGCGAAACGGCGCTGATGTGGGCGGCGGCCGAGAATCACGCCGACATGGTGCGCACCCTGGTGGCGCTTGGCGCCGACGTCAATGCCCGGGCGACGATCAGGGAGCCGCCGGTGCTCGAGTTTCCGCAGAGCGGCGGCC
>DATMDI010000596.1:0-9399 GCA_035557875.1 Vicinamibacterales bacterium | reverse complement strand
GGTCGAGATGTTGTTTGGAGACGTCGAGACCCACGTAGAGAGGTTCGGACATGGCAGCGCTCCTCCGACCACGCCCAACCTTGCGGATGCGGGCTTCGCGCACCAGGCACCTGTACGGGCTGTGACCGAAAACACGTGCGGCGCCCAGGCTACGTCCGGTCTCGGGACCAAGGGCGCGGGCGGGCTACCGCACGTGGCGAGTGACGCTGCTTAAGATACAAGGGCGCGGCTTCAGCCGCGCCGCGCGGCGGGCCTGAAGGCCCGCCCTACGGACGGCTTGTGCCCACGTCAGGCGTCGTGCGATTGCGGGAGCACCGGCTTGATATCCACCACCGGCGTGCCGTCGATCGCCTCGAGCGGCCGCACCTCGAGGCGTGTGCCGTCGATTCGCGTCACCGTGACGCGGTGCAGGCCGATCGGGTTCGGCCGGTCCGGTGAACGCGTCGCGAATACGCCCGTCAGCGGGTTGCGCAGGTCGCCGCGCGGACGCACCTCGAGCACGTCGCGACGCCCGGCATGGAGCCAGGTGAGCAGCAGGATATCGTCGCCCGCGTTGATGCCGTCCAGTGCGCGGACGAAGTCGGCCGCCACTTCCACGGCCGCATCTGGCGCGCCCTCGTATCCCTGACGTGGCGCGCCCTTCCGCTCGGTGAGGCCGGAACGCACGACGCCAATCGGGCGCAGCGTGTAATCGCTCATGACCTTCGAAAGCCCCCGTCCTTTACAAGCCTGTTAACTCGCGCCGCGGCCGGCAAACTGAGACCGTAGTAGAGTTCATCTTTTTGCCCTTTGTGGCCAGGACGTGATCATGAGCGAAGTCGACTCGAAGGCGTCGCAAGCGCACGCCGACATGAAAGCGGCAGAGAACGAGCTCGCCCGGGCGGCTGACGCCGCCAAGGGCGCAAGCGATCGGGCGCGAGCGGCGCGGCGCATCGTGAAGCAGGCCAGAAAAGACGCGCGCAAGGCGCAGAAGGCCGCGCGTAAGGCCAAGCGTGCCGCCAACGACGCGCGCAAGCGCTTCGCGAAGGCCTCGGCGCGCGTGGACCGCATCGCGGCGCGTGCGGCGCGCGCAGCGAAGGCGGCGAGCAAGCCAAAGACGGCCGAACCGGTCAAGGCGAAGAAGGTCAAGGCGAAGAAGACGGCCGCCGAGCCCGCTGCCCCGTCGCCGAAGAAGACCGCAAAGGTGGCTGCGAAGCCGCCAGAGGAAAAGATCAAGACAACGGCCGCCAAGGCTCCAGGCAAACGGAAGAGTGCCAAGACACGCACCGCCGCCCCCGCTGGCGCGCGCCGGAAAGCGGCGCCGCCAGCAGCGAAGAAGGCGGTGACCGCGCCGGCGCCGGACGTCGCTCGCGACGCAGAGGAAGCGGCCGACAGCTTTACGATGAGCGAATCCGATCTCGACTGACCGGCGGCGACGTCACTCGAAGCGCTGGTCGTCGGCCGACGGCCCGTACAGCGCCGGCACCTTGGCGCCCATCAACCGCAGGTACACCGTCATCTGGCCGCGGTGGTGCACCCAGTGGTTGATGGTGTCGCGGACCATCAAGTGCCGTGACATCTGGAGCACCGGGCGTCCGCCGGCCAGCAGCCGCCACGATGTTTCCAGGTGCGCGTCGTCGGTCTTGGTGAGCGCCTCGCGCGCGCCGGCCATCGCCTTGTCCAGCGCAGCCACCAGCACGGCGCTCGAAGTCGTCGGCTCGCGTTTCTGTTGCGATCCGCCGGGCGGCGCGACATCGAGCTCGTCCTGGTTGACGATCATCGTCACCCAGCTGGGAATGTTGGCCACCATGTCGGCGAGGTAGCCAAAGATCATCGACCGGTCGTGGGGCTTCCAGTCGTGCTTGCCGTCGGGCACGCATTCGAGCGCCCGGCGGCTTTTCGCCCCCTCGCTCTCGAGCTCGTTGAGCAGCAGTTCAGTCAGCTTCATCGACGCCTCCGCCGCGAGGAACCTGCAATTCGCGGCCCAGGGTGCAGGTTACTTCCAGCTCTCCTTCACGAGCGACCACTCGGCGCGCAGTGTCTCGACCTGATCGGCTCCTTCGCGGGCCGGGTTGGAGCGGGCGCGCTCGGGGATGAGTGCCTGCTCGACCACGCGGTCGAGATCGACCCGCAGCTGCGCCGTCGCCGCGGGATCCAGCGTCGAACGGACCCACGCGGCGATCGCGGCGCTCCACGCGCGATCGAGGTCGCCCACGCCGCGGGCTGCCACAACCTGCCAGTAGTTGGCGGCGCCGTTGGCCGGATCCTCCCGCAGCTCGCGGCTCATGCGGTCGGCGATGCGCTGATAGACCGCCGCGCGGCGCTCGTAGGGCAGCTTCTGGGCCTCGAAGTCCAGCGCCGTGGCCCACCAGTCGAGAAGATTGGTCCGGTCACGAGCGCCAATCAGCATCGTCTTGTCGAGCCCGGAGTCGAAGAGGTCCGCCGCCGGCCCGTAGACTTCGGCGAGAAACAGCGCCTGACCCAGACCGATGAGCAGATCCACCTGATCCCGCGGCGAGAGCGCGGCCACGCGCACCGTCTGCAGCGCTTCGCGCGCGCTCGCGAGCTCGGAGGCGTTGCGGTTCTGCCGGTAGCGCTCGAGGTGTGCGCGGGCGATGACGAGCGCCGCGGCATCCGCCCATTGCGCGTCGCGCCGGGCGACCGACGCGGCGTCGATCGCCCCCTCGTAGTCGCCGGCGTTGTAGAGCGTGCGCGACCGGGCGAGCGCCGGCGCCTCCGCGGCCGCGACGGCCGGCGGCGCCACCCACACGGCCGCAAGCACAACTGCGCACACGAGATAGGTCCGCATATCCACGCATGCTAACACCGGCGGCACAGAGGGGCCCGAGACCGCTTTGCTACAATTCGAACCCGATGGGTGAGCCCTTGATCGTGCCGCGTGCCGAGCACGTCCTCTCCCGCAAGCTCGTCGATCCCGAAGCCCTCAAAGTGCTCTACCGGTTGAACCAGGCCAGCTACACGGCGTACCTGGTTGGCGGCAGCGTGCGCGACCTGCTGCTCGGCCGCAAGCCGAAGGACTTCGACATCGGGACGTCGGCGCATCCCTACGAGGTCAAGAAGCTCTTCCGCAATTGCTGGATCATCGGACGGCGCTTCCGGCTCGCCCACGTGCGATTCGGCGACAAGACAGTGGAGGTGGCGACGTTCCGCCGGCAGGTGTCCGCGGAGGAAGCGGCCGCCGCCGACGCTCCACTCCAGACGTTGGCGCCGCCCGACAGCGACGTGGCAGTTCCAGAGCTGGATGACGCCCGCGACCGGCTGATTCACCGGGACAATACCTTCGGCACCCCCGAGCAGGACGCCTTCCGCCGCGACTTCACGATCAACGCCCTCTTCTACGACATCGCGAGCTTTTCGATCATCGACTACACCGGCGGCCTCGAGGATCTGCGGGCGCGGGTCGTCCGCTGCATCGGTGTGCCCGAAGAGCGCTTCCAGGAAGACCCGGTGCGGATGCTCCGCGCGGTGGCCATGGCGGCGCGGCTCAACTTCACGATCGATCCGCCGATCGAGGCGGCCATCGCCGAGCACCGGGGCGATATCGCCCGGAGCGCACCGGCCCGGTTGATCGAGGAGTTCTACAAGCTGCTGCGGTCGGGATCGGCCGAACGTGCCTTCAGGATGATGGCCGACCACAAGCTGCTCGAACCGATCTCTGAAGAGCTGCAGACACACGCCGGCGAGGCGCTGTGGCGATCGCTGGCCGCCCTCGATACCTACCGGAACCGCCTCGAATCGGCGCCCGACGCGCTCACCAATCCCATCCTGCTCGGATCGCTCCTGATGCCGATCGGCCCGGCAGCGAAGGCGGTGACGAATCCGCCTCGGTGGACGGAAGACATGAAGAAGGAGCCGCGGATTTCGCTGGGACTGCTGCCGCTGGCGCGGCGCGACATCGAACGGCTCCGGCAGATTCTCGGGCTGCAGCGCCGGCTGCTCGACGCGAAGATGGCGCCACGGGCTCGGCGGGCGCTGACCCACAAGGGCACGTTCCGCGAGGCGCTCACCTGGCTCGAGATCCACGGTCAGGCGCCGGAGGCTGTCGCCGAATGGCAGGCATTCGTCACCACGAGCTCGGGCGCTCCGGCCGAAGGTGAAGCGGGCGCCGAAGGCGAGCGGGACGATCGTCCGCGGCGCCGGCGCCGCCGCCGGGGCCGCCGGCGTCCCCCGCCGTCTTCACCACCGCAATAAAAGGCGGGTGGGGCGGGTAAGGCAGGTAGGGCGAGTGGGTAAGAACGCGGCGCCTATCCCTTGGTGCGTTCGAACTCGCGCATGAACTGCACGAGCGCATCCACCCCTTCTTCCGGAAAGGCGTTGTAGATCGAGGCGCGCATGCCGCCGACCGAGCGATGGCCCTTGAGCCCGTCGAGGCCGTTGGCGGTGGCCTGCTTGTCGAACGCCTTCTCCAGCTCCTCCGACGGCAGGCGGAAGGTCAGGTTCATGAGCGACCGGCTCCCGGCCTGCGCGGTGCCGCGGTAGAAGCCGGTGCGATCGATCTCCGTATACAACCGTCCCGCCTTGCGCTCGTTCACGGCCCCCACCGCGGCGAGACCGCCCTGCGCGATCAGCCACTTGAGCGTCAGGCCGAGAATATAGACGCCAAAGGTGTTGGGCGTGTTGTAGAGCGAGTTGTTCTCCGCCTGCACCTTGTAGCTCAGCATCGCCGGCAGCGATGCCTGCGAGCGCGCGATCAGATCCTCGCGGATCACCACCAGCGTCACGCCCGACGGCCCGAGATTCTTCTGCGCGCCGGCATAGATCAGCCCGAAGCGCTCGACGTCGATCGGGCGGCTGAGGATGTCGGACGACGCGTCGGCGACGAGCGGCACCGTCCCCACGTCGGGGAGCGAGTGCCATTCGGTGCCCTCGATGGTGTTGTTGGTCGTGAGGTGCGCGTAGGCGGCGCCAGGCGTCAGCGCGAGCTCGTCGGCGCGTGGGACTCGGGTGTAGTTGTCGGCCTTGGTGGACCCCGTGACGTTGACGGGCCCGACGCGCTTGGCTTCCTTGGCCGCTTTGTCGGCCCACGTGCCGGTGTCGATGTAGTCGGCGGTGCTGCCCGGCGTCAGCAGGTTCATCGGCACCATCGAGAACTGCAGGCTGGCGCCGCCCTGGAGCATCAGCACCTGGTACGAAGCCGGCGCGCCGGTGAGCGCGCGGAAGTCGGCGATGGCGCCGTTCAGCAGATCCTCGAACGCCTTGGATCGATGACTGATCTCCATCACCGACATGCCGACGCCAGGCAGCGACAGCATGTCGCGCTGCGCCTGCTCGAGCACGGGCAGCGGCAGGACGGCGGGACCGGCGGAAAAGTTGAAGATACGGGCGGTAGTCGGCATCGCGGGCTCCTGATCCGATCCTACTGCACGGCTCACTGGATCATGCGAGCCCCGAAAGGCTCAGGGCTCGGGGCTCAAGCAAACCCCGGGTTCACAAGCCCTCTAGCCTGAGCCTTGAGCCTTGAGCCACAAGCACCTGATGGGGGCTCAGATCAGATGCGAGAGCAGTCCGTCGCGGAGCTTGGGCTCGAACCAGGTGCTCTTGGGCTGCATGACCCCGCCCGCATCCGAGATCGCCATCAACTCGCGCACGCCCACCGGGAAGAGCGAAAAGGCCACCGCCCATTCTCCAGACCCGACCCGGCGCTCCAGTTCATCGGTGCCGCGGCCGCCGCCCACGAAGTCGATGCGTGCATCGGTGCGAACGTCGCCGATCCCCAGCAGCGAGGAGAGGATGAGCGTCTGGAGCCGGCTGACGTCGAGCCGCTCGTCCGGCATCATCGACGCCGGCGCTTCGCCGAGGCTGACGGTGTACCAGCGGCCGGCCAGAAACATCGACACCTCGCCGGGCCGCGCCGGCACGGGGCCGCCCGGCGTCACGCCGAGGCGCTCCCCCAGCAGGGCCAGCAGCCCCTCCGGCGTGTGGCCCGCAAGATCGCGGATCAGCCGGTTGTACGGCAGGATCTGCAGCTGCGCGTCGGGAAACGCCACTGCCAGCACCGTGTCCCACTCGCCTGGCTCGCGGTTGGGAGCCAGGTGGCGCCGCGCCCGGGCGGCGCTGGCCGCGCGATGGTGGCCGTCGGCGATGTAGAGCGCCGGCACGGAGGCAAACCCGGCGACGATCGCCGGCACCAGCGCGTCGGCCACGCGCCAGACGGCGTGCTGCACACCGTCGGCCGCCGTGAAGCTGAAGAGAGGCCGCTCTTCGGTGACGCGGGCAACCAGGTCGTTGATCGCCACCTCCGAACGGTAGGTCAGGAAGACCGGACCGGTTTGCGCTCGCAGGCGGATCAGGTGCTTCGTCCGGTCGTCTTCCTTGTCGGGACGGGTGTGCTCGTGCTTCTTGATGACGTGGTCGTCGTACTCGCGCAGCGAGAAGCAGCCCGCCACGCCGGTCTGCACGTGCGAGCCCATCTCGAGACGGTAGACGTAGAGGCCGGGCGTCTCCTCGACGACGAGCGGCGCCGCCGCCCTCAAGTCCGCGAAGTTGCGCGCCGCGCGCTCGTACACGACGTCGGCGTGCGGGTCCGTGCCCGGAGGCAGATCGATCTCGGCGCGGGAGACGTGCAGGAAGCTGAGAGGGTTGTCGAGCGCCAGCTCGCGCGCTTCGGAGGTGTTGACGACGTCGTACGGCACCGCCGCCACGCGTTCCGCCGCGGCTGGCACGGGACGCAGCGCACGGAAGGGAGACAGCGCGGCCATCTCCGGAAATTATAGTGGCCGGGGGGTGCGCTAATCGCCGCCCAGCGCTCCGAGCGGAGCGACACGTGCGTCAGTGTCCCGGGGACCAGCTGCCGCCAGGCCCGTGAGCCGGGCGAGCGCCTGGTCGCGCTCCTCCGTGAACGCCGCCATCGCGGCCGGCGGAATCGGCTCGCCCGGCGGCTGGTTGAGGTGCGCGCGTAGCGGGTTCACGAACACCCCGTTGCGCGTGAGCCCGTAGTGCAGATGCGGACCGGTCGCCAGGCCGGTGGCGCCGACGAGACCGATGGTCTGCCCCTGCTCCACGCGAACGCCCGAGCGGATGCCGCGGCCGAACGCCGAGAGGTGCAGGTAGTACGACTCGTAGCCGGTCGCGTGACGCACGCGCACCATGCGGCCGTTGGTGCCGTCGTAGGTCGCCGCCACCACCACGCCCGACGCGGCGGCAACAACCGGCGCGCCCGTGGGCGCGCCGTAGTCCACGCCTCGATGCGCGCGCGCGGTGTGCAGCACCGGATGCCGGCGGCTCGCCGAGAAGCGCGACGTGATCCGCGGCTCGAACTTCAGCGGCGAGCGCAGGAAGAAGCGGCGCAGCGAGCGCCCCTGCTCGTCGTAGTAGGCGGGCTTGCCGCCCGGCACCGCGAACCGGATGGCGCGCAGCACGCGCCCGTCGTTGCGGAACTCGGCCGCGCTGATGTCGCCGTAGCTCGACGCGCCGCCCTCGCGCGTGTACTTGTCGAACGCCACCGCGTAGGCGTCGCCGGACTGCAAATCGGCATTGAAGTCGATCTCGCCCGAGAAGACGTCCGCGAGCGCCACGGCCAGCTCCGCGCCCTCGCCCGCCCCGGTCATCGACTGAAAGAGCGACGGCGTCTGCCGGTCGATACGCCCCGCCGCGGTGGCGCGCTCGAGCGTCTTCGGAATCGGCACCACCGCCGCTGTCAACGCCGCGGACCCGGTCCGCGAAGGCGTGATCCGCAGGAAGCGATCGCCGTCGATCTCGTATTGGAAAAAACGGATGGTGCCTTCGAGCGTCCGCTCGATCGAGAACGGTTGCAGGGCGCGCAGCCGGCGCGGGTCGAACACGTCGCGCGCCGCGTTCACGACGCTGAGCACCGCGTCGTCCGCCACGCCGTGACCGCGCAGCAGCGCATCGAGGGTGGTGCTGCGGGGCACCAGCCCCGAGACGAGCGTGGTGTCGGCGGTGAGCGGAATGTCGCGGCCGGCCGGGCCGAAGCCGGGTCCCGGATCGTCGGCGACCGGCGCCGCACAGGCGGCCAGGCCAGCGGCGAGCATGCCGCTCGCGGCCACGCCGAACGCCGCGCGCCATGCTGCCCGCTTCCTCGGTGCTCGCATCATCGGTTCGGGTCCATTGACGCCGTCACTGGCGCCGCGGCCGGTCATTATCCCCTTTTCGACCGCGCCGGGCGGCGGAACAGCGCTGCGTGGGCTGCTACACTCCCTCAATGGGCGGGTTCACACGTCGCCGGGCGCTGACAGGCGCCCTGGCCGCCGGCCTTTTCGCCGCGGCCTTCGCGCTGCCATCAGCGCAGTCGCGCACCACTACGACGAAGCCGGAGCCGCCGCCGGTTGCTCTGGCGCCGCGGCCGGAGGCGTCGGACCTCGACGCCATCACCCGCATCAAAGAGGAAGCTCTACAGCGATCGCAGGTCATGGACACGCTGTGGTACCTCACCGACGTCCACGGGCCACGGCTGACCAACTCGCCCGGGCTCAAAGCGGCGGCGGCGTGGGCCGAGGGACGCCTGCGCGACTGGTCGGTGACGAACGTGCGCGAGGAGACCTGGGGCCTGTTCGGCCGCGGCTGGAGCAACGAAAAGCTCACGGCGAACGTGCTGGCGCCGCGTCCGTTCCCGTTGGTAGCGGCGCCGAGGGCATGGACCCCGGGCACCGATGGGCCCGTCACGGCCGACGCCGTCGTCACCGCCATCCGGGCCGAGGCCGATTTCGCCGGCTGGACCGGCAAGCTCTCGGGCAAGGTCGTGCTCAATCAGCCTGCCGCAGACATCCGCCTCCTCACTGTGCCGCTTGGGCGACGGCTCACCGATCAGGATCTCGTGGACATGCAGGTGCAGCCGGTGAACCCCGGGCGGGGCCGCGGCGGTCGCGCCGGCGGCGCGCCGGCGGCCAACTTCACCGAGCGGCTCAATGAGTTCTTCGCGCGCGAAGGTGTCGTTGCCACGCTCGAGCCGGGCACGGGGCGTAACGATCGCGGCGGCATCCTCGTCCACAACGCCCCGGCCGCGTACCGGAGCGCGAACCCGCCGATGATGACGCCCCAGCTGGTCGTGTCGTCGGAGCAGTACAACCGCATCTTCCGGCTCGTCGAGGGCAAGGTGCCGGTACAGCTCGAGCTGAACGTGCAGAACCGCTTCGCCGGCGACTCGCTCGACGCGTTCAACGTCGTCGCCGAACTGCCGGGCACCGACAAGGCCGCCGAAGTCGTGATGCTCGGCGCGCATTTCGACTCGTGGCACTCGGCCACCGGCGCCACCGACAACGCGATCGGATGCGCGGTGATGATGGAAGCCGCCCGAATTCTGTCGGCGATCGGCGTGAAGCCGCGGCGGACGATCCGGGTGGGCCTGTGGGGCGGCGAAGAGCAAGGGCTGATCGGCTCCACGGCGTATGTCGACCAGCAGTTCGGCACCGCCGAGAACCCCAAACCGGCCTTCGCGACCCT
>DATMDI010000595.1:0-8096 GCA_035557875.1 Vicinamibacterales bacterium | reverse complement strand
ACGCCGGGGATGATCGCGAGCGCGGTGAGCGCCAGCTGCCAGTTGAGCGAGAACAGGATGATGACGGCAATCACCAGCCGGACCAGCGAGATCGCCGGCGACATGATCGCCATCTGCAGCAGTCCGGTGGTCGTGTCCACGTCGCCGGTGATGCGCGACAGGATGCCGCCGGTCTTCATGTCCCACAGCCGCGGCAGCGGCAGGTGCAGCAGCTTGTCGAAGAGCGCGCGCCGCAGCGACAGCATGATGCGCGTGTTCAGGACCTTCTGGCGGTAGTCCTTCCCGAACGTCACCAGCTGCTCGCCGACGACCAGCAGCACGAAGAGGGCGCCGACGAGATTCAGCCGGCGCAGGCGCGTGGCGCCGTCGAGCGCCGTGTTCATCAGGACGCCGTCGATGATGGTGCGCATGAAGAGCGGCTGCACCATGTCGAGGCCGGCGGCGACGAGCGCCATCGCGAACACCAGCGCGGCGCCGCGGCGATGCGGCCAGAGCCAGTGCAGGTACTCTCTCGCGTAGGCCCAGCGCCGCGATCGTTCGGAGGCCGCCGGCGTACCGCGCGGAGCGGCCGCCAGCGGGCCGCCCGCGCGCGCGGTGGTCTGTTCGTCGAGACGTCCGGCGCGATAGTCGGCGACGAAGCGGCGATAGCGGTCGCGGGAGGTGTGGGCGCGGCGCGGCGGCGTGGCCATCGTGGAATGCAACGGGCCGGCTAGGGCACTACCCGTCCTACCAGTATCCGATCATCCGCCCCGCGGCGACCGCCGTCAGCCAGGCGGCCAGCGACACGCCGCCGCAAATGGCGAGCGTGCGCCGCTCGGACAGGGTCGGCGCGCGCAGCCCCATCGTCTTCCACGCCGGCCGCGAGGTCACGATCCCCACGTTGACCATCCCGACCGCGATCGCGGGCAGCTTGATGAACAGGAACGGATTGTCGGCGTATTCGGTGGCCTTGGTGGCGAGCAGCGCGATGCCGGTGAGGAAGGCCACCACGAAGCCGGTGGTCGCCACCGGCACCGTGGGGCCGGCAATCGACGGCAGCGGCACGGTGCGCCACAGGCCGAGGAGGCGGAGGTCGAGCACCAGTACCGCGCCGAAGAGCGAGGCGACGCCGAGGATGTGGCCCAGGTTCACCAGGCCGTAGGTCCAGACGCCGGAGTTACGCATGGCGTGGCCGAGCGCCGAAGCCTCGAGCCACGCCAGGGTGTCGTACACGCGGTCTCTGGACGGGTCGGCCTAGCTGCGGTCGGGATACACGTTGAACGTCTTCCCGTTCCACGTCACCCGCTCGGTCTTGATCTCGAACCGTTTCGGATCGCTGTTGCGGTGGCCGTGGATTGTCACCTGCGCACCGACGGGAATCGCCTTGTCAGTGAGACCGGCGGATTGGGTGCGCGCCGGCGGTGCCAGCGTGATCTCCCAGAGCTGCCCCTGCGCCCGAACTTTCATCGTGGCGTGGGGACCCGCCAGGCTGACGACCTGCTCGACGGTGCCGGTGATCTCGAACTCCTCCTGCCCGTTGCCGCCCCAGCCGTGATGGGCCGCAACCGGGAGGACCGACAACATGAGCGCAAGCAGGGCCATCGTTACCAAACGTCGCGTCTGCATGTCCTGACCTCCAGTCCCGGGGGTTCGCCGATACCGGCAGTCTACCTCCCGCCGGGGGCGGTTCTCCACCGTATCCCCGTAACTTCCTGCCGACTCAGGTGATCGGCGCGCAACCGTAGGCAGGGCTTCCGTGGCCGGCCCTGGGAGAGGCGCAACTTTGAACCGCGACCGCTCGTCTAAGGCTGGCAGCCCGGAAAGGAGACTTCGATGACCAATCATGCCCGCCTGCTCGCCTGTCTCGTGCCCCTGGCCCTCGCCGGAGCGGGGTGCGAAATCGGCATGGCGGCCGGCGACGGAGCCGTGGCCACGTTCGAGCGCCGCCTCACCGTCTCGGGGCCGGTCGAACTCGACGTCACGAGCGGTTCCGGCGACATCCAGGTGCTCACCGGCCCCGCGGGCACCGTCCTCGTACGGGGCCGCGCCCGCGCGACGGGCCACTGGCTCAGCTTCGACGGGGAGACCGGGGCCGACGCGGTGCGCCGCATCGAGCAGAATCCGCCCATCGAACAGTCGGGCAACCGTATCCAGGTCGGCCCGAGGGAACGGAGCGAACGCTGGAACGGCGTCTCGGTCAGCTACGTGATCACCGTGCCCGCCAACACCAAAGTGATGGCGCGCAGCGGCTCGGGCGACCTCGAGGTGGGCGACGTGGCCGGCCCCGTGGACCTCAGCACCGGGTCGGGCGACATTCGCATCGGGCGGGCGACCGAGCCGGTCACCGCCAGGACGGGATCGGGCTCGATCGACGTGGACGGGGCCGCCGCGCTCATCGCCCGCACCGGCAGCGGCAACGTACTGGCATCGGTCAAGGGCAACATCGAAGCGAGCTCCGGCAGCGGCGACATCACGGTGTCGCAGACGGCGCCCGGACGCACCGACGTCTCGACCGGATCCGGCGACATCAGCGTCATGGGCGTGCGCGGCCCGGTGCGCGTGCGCGCGTCGAGCGGTGACGTCACGCTGGAGGGCGCGCCCACGGCGCCTTGGGAAGTGTCCGCGTCGTCAGGCGACGTCCAGATGCGACTGCCAGGCGACGCCGCCGTCGACCTCGACCTGCACACCGGGTCGGGTGGCATCGATACGTCGTTGCCGGTGACCATCAGCGGCAAGCAGTCACGCCACGAGCTCAGGGGTCAGGTCCGCGGCGGCGGACCGCGCGTGCACGTCTCGACCGGGTCGGGCAGCATCAACCTGCGCTGACACGAAACGTTTCCCGGAATCGGCGATCTGCACATCGAAGCGGTGTGCAATCGCCGTGACGGCCCGGAGCACCGATACAATCACGCTGTGGCGACGTCGAGCTACCCGCCAATGGCCCCCGAACTGGAGGCGTTCAGAGCGCAGTTCGAAGCGCTCTCGGCGGACGCTGGCGAGTTGGTCGGCACGCTCACCGACGCACAGTTCGCGTGGAGCCCGGCGCCCGACCGGTGGTCGGTGGGCCAGTGCATCGAGCACCTCAACGTCACGGCACGCGCCTATCTGCCCTCGCTCGACGAGGCCATCGCCGCCGCAATCCGCGCCGGCGTATACGGCACCGGACCGTTCACCTACAACCTGCTGGGACGCATGATGGTGCGCTCCATGGAGCCGCCGCCGTTCTGGCGCTTCAAGGCGCCAGCCATCTTCCGCCCCCCGGCGGCACCGCAGGCGCTCCGCTCGCGCGGCGAGATCATGGCCGGGTTCCGAGGCTTTCAGGTGCAGTACATGGATCGCCTCCGCCAGGCCAACGGCGTGGATCTGGCGAAGGCCAAGGTCACGTCGCCGGCCAATCGGCTGCTGCACATCTCGCTCGGGTCGGGATTCGCGTTGCAGGTGGCCCACGAGCGGCGACACCTCTGGCAGGCGCGCCAGCTGATTGCGGGGCCGGATTTCCCGAGGAGTTGACGGAGAGGCGGGCATAATGGGGCGTGCTCGCCCTTCGGCTCGTCTACGTGCTCGCGCTGGCCGTGTGGCTCGGGGGCATGACGATCCTCGGTGCAGTGGTCGCGCCGACGATCTTCCAGACGATGCAGACGGCCGACCCCGAAAGCGGCCGCGCGCTGGCCGGCCTCGCTTTCGGCGAGATGCTGGTGCGCTTCCACTACGTCGCGTACGGCTGCGGCGTGCTGCTCCTCACCATGCTCGTCATCATGGCGCTCCTCGGCCCACGGCCGAAGGGCTTCGCGATCCGCTGCGGGCTGGTGGTGGCGATGCTGCTCGTGGCCGCGTATTCGGGCCTGGCCGTCCTCACCGAGATCGACGCCATCCAGCAGGAGGTCGGCAGCCTCCCCTCGAAGCTGCCCGCGAGCGATCCGCGGCGCATCCGCTTCGACGAACTGCACCAGCTCTCGACGCGGCTGATGATGGTCAACCTGCTCGGGGGCCTGGTCCTGCTCTACTGGGAAGCTGCGGAGTGATCCGATGGCCAGGCACGACATCACGCTGATTGCCGGCGACGGCATCGGCCCCGAGGTGACCGGGGCCGTGGTCACGATTCTCGAAGCCGCGGGGCTGCAGGCGAACTGGGACGCACACCTGGCAGGGGTGCTCGCGCTCGAACGACAGGGCGAGACGCTGCCCAAGACGCTGCTCGACTCGATCCGCCGCACCAGGGTCGCGCTGAAGGGTCCGGTGACAACGCCGGTCGGCGGCGGGTTCAGCAGCGTCAACGTCGGGCTGCGCAAGGCGCTGGATCTCTTCGCCAACCTGCGACCGGTGTGGAACATCCCCGGCGTGCCGTCCCGCTACACCGGTGTCGATCTGGTAATCGTGCGCGAGAACACCGAAGACCTCTACGCCGGGCTCGAGCACGAAGTCGTGCCCGGCGTGGTGGAGAGCCTGAAGATCATCACCGCCGACGCCTCCACCCGCATCGCCCGCTTCGCCTTCGAGCACGCGCGCCGCCACGGACGCGCGCGGGTGACCGCGGTCCACAAGGCGAACATCATGAAGTTGGGCGACGGCCTGTTCCTGCGCTCGGTGCGTGACGTCGCCGGTCAGTATCCCGACATCACCTTCGACGACCGCATCGTGGACGCGGCGTGCATGCAGCTGGTGATGAACCCGTCGCAGTTCGACATCCTGGTGCTGCCAAACCTCTACGGCGACATCGTGTCCGACCTCTGCGCCGGCCTCGTCGGCGGCCTGGGCGTGGTGCCCGGCGCCAACCTCGGCACCGAGATCGGCGTCTTCGAAGCGGTGCACGGCAGCGCGCCCGACATCGCCGGCAAGGGCGTGGCCAACCCGACGGCGCTGCTGCTCTCGGCGCTGCTGATGCTGCGGCACATCGGCGAGGGGCTCATCGCCGATCGCATCTCCGCGGCGCTGGACCGGGTGCTCGCCCAGGATCAGGTGCGGACCCGTGATCTCGGTGGCAGCGCCAGCACCGCGGAGTTCACCAACGCCGTCTGCCGCCGGCTCGCGGCCTGAGCCGCGGGCCGCGTGTCAGCGTGCAACCGGCGGCAGAAAGCCGGGAACCAGATGTATAGTTTGGGCTGCTGATGCTCGACGAGATCACCCGGGCCGTGCTCTCCCGTGAAGAAGTGTCTCGGTACCTGGACGGTACCCGGGGCGAGGGCGGCGACGACGTGCGGGCCCGGATCGAGGCCTACGTCGACGAGCTCAGGACCACCCAGCGCTATTCGATCTACAAGGCGCTCAAGCACCCGCTCTACCCCATTCTCCGCAAGGTCGATCGCATCGGCGAGCACGTCGAGCTGGTGAAGAACATCGGGCGCGGCACCCGGGTGATCTACGCCTCCAACCATCGCAGCCACTGCGACTACATCGTGGAGCCGCTGGTGCTCGACGACAACGGCGTCCGCCCGCCGATCATCGCCGCCGGCATCAACCTGTTCGGCGGCCCGCTCGGGCTGCTGCACCGCCACGTCACCGGCGCCATTCCCATCCGGCGCAACACGCGCGACCCGGTGTACTTGATCACGCTCAAGGCCTACGTCGCCGAACTGCTGCGCAAGCACGATTTCTTCTTCTACCCGGAAGGCGGGCGCAGCTACAACGGCGAGCTGAAGCACCCCAAGACCGGGCTGTTACAGGCGGCGCTGCAGGCCGATCACCCGCGCATGGTGCTGGTGCCGACCGCGGTGTCCTACGACCTGGTACTCGAGGATCACATTCTGGCGAGGCAGGGCGTGAAGCGGACGCAGCGGCCGTTCAGCCGCGAGCTCGCCGAGATGGTGCGCTACGCGGTGGGCTACCGCTCCCGCGCCTTCGTCACCTTCGGCCAGCCGATTCCGCTCGCGGGCGTGGATTCGGAATCGCGCCGCGCCGTGCTCGACCTGAGCCACGTGGTGATGAAGACGATCGGGCGGCTCTACAAGGTGCTGCCGCCGTCGCTCATCGCCGCGGCGATGCGCCCGTCGATCACGCGCCAGGACCTGGTGGCGCGCGCCGACGCGATCCTCGACACGCTGCGCGCCGCGGGCGCCAACCTCGGCGTCGCCAGCGGCGCCGAAGCCGCCGATCGCGCCATCGAGCCGCTCGAAGCGCGCGGCATCATCGCCGTCGCGCGCGGGCGGGTCCGCGTCCGTGAACGGAACGTCTTGCGCTATTACGCCCGCGGGCTCGACCACCTGCTCGCGTCTCCGTCGCGCCACACGCATTGACGGCCGTGCGGGGGGCGCAGCCGCCGCGTGCTCCGGTGATCTCGTGATAGACGCGGTCCAGAAAGGGTTCTTCACCCTCCTCTCGCAGAACGCCGTCCTCAAGCGGCTCGCGTCGCGCTACGGCATGGCGTCGCCCGACAGCTTCGCACGCCGCTTCATCGCCGGCGAGACCGTGGAGGAGGCGATCGAGGTGGCGCGCACCCTGCAATCGAAGGGGTTCGATCTCACGCTCGACTACCTCGGCGAGAGCGTGCGCACGCACCAGGAAGCCGAGGCCGCCGCGCGCGAGTACGTCCACCTCATCGACGTG
This sequence comes from Vicinamibacterales bacterium, assembly GCA_035557875.1. GTDB lineage: Bacteria > Acidobacteriota > Vicinamibacteria > Vicinamibacterales > UBA2999 > DASYRM01. The sequence goes on along the minus strand of DATMDI010000595.1, from coordinate 1,577 downwards.
CTCATGACGTCGGGCATCGAGCGCAACATCTCGCTGAAGCTGACCCAACTCGGGGCCAGTGTCGATCGCGCCACCTGCATCGACAACCTGCGGCGCATCCTCGAAGCCGCCGACCGCCACGGATTCTTCGTCCGCATCGACATGGAGAGCTCGGCCTACACCGATCTCACGCTCGACGTCTTCGAGACGCTGTGGAACCGCGGGCATCACAATCTGGGGGTCGCCATCCAGGCGGCGCTGAAGCGGAGCGAAGCCGACGTCGCCCGCGTCAACGCGCTCGGCGGACGCGTCCGGCTGGTGAAAGGCGCCTACAAGGAGCCGCCCGACATCGCCCACGCGCGGAAGGACGACGTGGACGGCGCCTTCGTACGGCTGATGCGGCTGCTGCTCGATTCGGGGCAGTATCCGGCCATCGCCACCCACGATCCGAAGATGATCGACGCGACGCTGGCGCACGCCGAGGCGCGAAAGCTGCCGCCGTCACGCTACGAGTTCCAGATGCTCTACGGGGTGCGACGCGACCTGCAGCGGGCGCTATCCGCCGACGGCTACCGGGTGCGGGTCTACGTGCCGTTCGGCCGGGAATGGTTCCCCTATTTCATGCGGCGGCTGGGCGAGCGGCCGGCGAATGTAGCGTTTGTCATTCGTGCCATGCTGCGCGACCGCGGCAACGGCTAGCCTTCACCTCCAACCCGGCTGAGCTTGGCTGATGGTCGCCCTGCACGGCGACTATTGGTTCGTTTTCGGGTGCCCACTCGTTTCCCGAGAATATGCGCGCCATTGCACCTGGCAACGCGCCACCGCCTAAAGATTGCCGGGACACCGGGTTGCGGGATCGGCCTGAAATCGACGCGTTTCCGTGGTGATGACGCTTTCGAAATCGCTGCGCACTCCGGCACGAACGCCAAACGTTCACCGGGAAGTAAGTCGAACCCTCACAGCCGCTTGGCGTGTCGCGCGGTCGCCGTGGCACCTCTCTTGAAATAAACCGGGTCGAATCGGGGCCGCGTGACTGCGCGAGAGGACAGCTCAGCTAGCTCGCCGCGGACGCCTCTCGAGAGGAAGGAATCAAAGGACGGAACCATGACTAGCGACGGCCTTATTTCCCACGTGACGTTGAAACTGCGCCAGGGGCTGTGCGGCCTTCACGGGCACGACGCGCTGATGCACTTCGAGAAGGGGCACATCTCCCTGCTCTGCACGTCCTGCGGTCATCAGTCGCCCGGTTGGGAATTCGGTGGCGCCGCCGCGCGGCGGGCCACGGCTCCGGTCGTCACCGCCGCGCCCAGGCGCGCTGGCGTGGTGATGCCGTTCATCAACGCGCGCAAGGTCGCGTAGGGGCCGAGGCTCCGCTCGATCTCTGCCGGCTCCGCCTCGCCTGGCGGGTCTGCTTTTCCCGCCTGCGGCGGATCAGGCTCGCGTGAAGTCGCGCGCGAGTGCCACCAGCGCGTCGCGGCAGCGGCACACGTCCTGGACGATGACGTACTCCTCGGTGCTGTGGAGCCCGGCGCCACCGGGACCGAACAGCACGGTGGGGATGCCTGCGCCGCCGAGAATCGCGGCGTCGGTCCAGAACG
>DATMDI010000594.1:0-3018 GCA_035557875.1 Vicinamibacterales bacterium | reverse complement strand
GATGGCATCGAAGCCAAGTTCGACCGTCGAATCGACGAGCTCGAAGCCAAGTTCGAACGCCGGAGCGACGGACTCGAAGACAGGTTCGAACGGCGGGTTGAGGGTCTCGAAGACAAGATGTCGCGGCACTTCACCTGGCTCGTCGGCATCCAGGTGACGACGCTTGTCGCGATCGTCGGCGCGCTGCTCGCACGGTCGTGATGCGATAGAGAGAACCCTAATGGGCGGCGCGCGGACGGAGCGGCCGCCCCCGAGACCTCATGGCCACCACGCTCCGCTCGTTCCTCTTCGATCAGCTCTGGCAGCGCGGCGTCCGTCACATCTTCGGCATCCCCGGCGACTTCGTCCTCAATCTCTACGAAGCCCTCGAGCGTGACGGGCGTTTCGCGCTCGTCCGCCTGAGCCACGAGCCGGCGGTAGGCTTTGCCGCCGACGGCTGTGCCCGCATCACCGGCGGGCTCGGCGTCTGCTGCGTGACCTACGGCGCCGGCGGTCTCAACATGGTCAATTCCGTGGCATGCGCCTACGCGGAGGAGTCGCCGCTGGTGGTGCTCTCGGGTGGGCCGGGGCGGATCGAGAAGCGCGCCGGGATGCCGGTGCACCACGAGGTGAAGTCGTTCGACTCGCAGCTCCGCGTCTACGCCGAAGTCACCGAGTACAGCGCCATCCTCGACGACCCTCGCACCGCCGCGGCGCACGTCGCGCGGGCGCTCGATGTCGCGGTGAAGATGAAGCGGCCGGTGTACCTCGAAATCCCGCGCGACATGGTCGAGGCCGAAATCGACGACCCGCCGGAGGCGGCCCTCGAACTCGCAACCGATACCGGCGCGGTGGCCGAAGCCGTGGCCGAGATCGCCGAGCGGCTGCTGGAAGCGGAGCACCCGGTGTTGATCGTGGGCGTCGAGGTGCATCGCTTCCAGTTGCGGGATCGAGTGGTGCAGCTCGCCGAGCGGCTGGGCGTCCCGGTGGCGTCCTCCTTTCTCGGCCGCGGGGTCTTCCCGACCCGGCACCCGCAGTTTGCGGGGACTTACCTCGGCGTCGTGTCACCGCCGACGCTGCGCGATGTCGTCGAGAACTCCGATTGCGTGCTGCTGCTCGGCGAACTGATCAGTGACACCAGCCTGGGCGTGTCGGCCCAGCGGCTCACGGAAAGTAACTTGATCATCTGCGTGGCGCGCGAGGTGTTCGTCGGCCATCACCGGTACCACGACACGCCACTCGAGCGCGTGGTGTCGGGCCTGCTCGACGTGCCGTCGCTCGGGCGGGCTCAGGCTGCCGCAGTGCCAGCGCCAGCGCCGTCGGTGGCCGAGTCGTCACGGTCGCCCGACAGCGCGCCAATGAACGTGCTTCGCCTGATCGAGGGCGCCAACGAATTTGTCGGAGCACATCCGGAGGTGCCGCTCGTCTCGGACACCGGCGACTGTCTCTTTGCGGCGATCGAAATCCGGTCCAACGACTGCGTAGCTCCGGCATACTACGCGACGATGGGCTTTGCGATTCCGGCCGCCCTCGGCTTGCAGGTGGCCAGCGGCCGCCGGCCGCTGGTCCTCGTCGGCGACGGGGCGTTCCAGATGACCGGTCCCGAGATCGCGCACGCCGCGGTGCTCGGATGCAATCCGATTGTCGTGCTCCTCAACAACGCCCGGTGGGAGATGCTGCAGGCGTTCTACCCCCACGCCACCTACAACGACACGGTGTCGTGGCCATTCGCGCGGCTCGCGGAGTTGTGGGGCGGGCGGGGTGTGGTGGCCGCAACCCTGGGGGAGTTCCGCGCCGCGTTGCGTGCGGCCTGGGACGAACCGCGGTTCACGCTCATCGAGGTGCCGTTGGCCAAGGGCGACATCTCACCGGTGCTCAGCCGGTTCGTCGCCGCCTTCAAGGAGCGCGTCTACCGATGAGCAGCGCCGCCTCGTGGGCCCACGCCAAGCGCGTGTTCGAGGCGGCGCTCGACGTACCCGAGGCCGATCGGGCCGCGTTCGTGGATACCGCCTGCGCCGCAAACCCGGCCCTCCGTGACGAGGTGCTGTCCCTCCTCACCTGGCACAACGGATCGACCGGCTTTCTCGAAACTCCAGCCTCCCAGGTAGGCGATATGCCGGCCGTGTCCGCGGTCGAGCTGATCGGCAAGTCGGTCGGACCCTGGCGCATCCTCGACGTGGTCGGGAGCGGCGGCATGGGCGTGGTCTATCGCGCCGAGCGCGCCGACGCGGCGTTCCGGCGGCACGCCGCCTTGAAAGTGGTGCGGCCCGGCCCGGATTCATCGCAGATCGTCGCCCGCTTCCAGCTCGAACGCGAGACAGTGGCGGCCCTCGATCACCCCAACATCGCGCGTCTGATGGACGGCGGAACGACCGCCGACGGGCAGCCGTTCTTCGTGATGGAACTCGTAGACGGCGTGCCGATCGATCGCTACTGCGACGATCAACGCCTGTCGACCGACGAACGGCTCGACCTGTTCCGCAAGGTGTGCGCCGGCGTGCAGTACGCCCACGAGAACCTGGTTGTTCACCGCGACATCAAGCCCGACAACATCCTGGTCACGAAGGACGGTGTGCCGAAGCTGCTCGACTTCGGCGTCGCCAAGATCCTGTCGCGCGACGGCGTGCCGGCCGAGGATCCGGCGGCGGCGGCGGCGACGTGGATGATGACGCCCGACTACGCCAGCCCCGAGCAGTTAGGCGGGCGCCCGAGCACCACCACGGCCGATGTCTATTCGCTCGGCGTGTTGCTGCACGTGCTGCTCACCGGCGCGCGCCCGTACACGCTGACCGGCACGACTCCGGCCGCCATCGAGAAGCAGTTGCTCGAGTTCACGCTGATTCCGCCGAGCGAGCGCGCCGTCAGCAGCCCCGAATCGGACGCCCGCGCCGCCCGGCGTGGCACCACGGCGCTCAAGCTGGCCAAGCGCCTGCAAGGCGATCTCGACGCCATCGTCCTGCGCGCGCTTGGACGCCTCCCGTCGTCGCGCTACTCGAGCGTGGAGCGGCTGGCCGAAGACGTCGCCCGGCACCGCGCCCA
>DATMDI010000593.1:0-25450 GCA_035557875.1 Vicinamibacterales bacterium | reverse complement strand
GCGCTGCATGGCATCGCTCAGCCGCGGCAAGGCGGCCAGCGCCTTGGCGACGCGCACCTTCTCCCGCGCGGCGCCGAGATCGATGCCGGTTCGCCAATGCAGCCAGTGCGCGCAGGACAGGAACCCGTTGTTCCAGCCGGCGCGCTCGTCGAACTCGCGGAGCAGGACGAGCAGTTCGTGGGTGGCGGCGTGCAGGCGCGCCGCGAGCGCGGCGATGGCTTCGCCGAGCTGCTCGATCGGCGCCGGTGGAATCACTCCAGAGAGTCGTCCGTGACCTGGCTCCGCGGAGTGATGTGAGGCGGGCAGTAGGGTCATGGGCGATATTAAACCCAGTGATCTTCGACGCGCCGAGTGGCGCGTCGTGACGCGCACGCGGCACGAAAGGATTCTGAGGATGTCTCGACTGATGTTCGCGTTCCTCGCGGGATCTGGGCGCACCCAAGAGCCTGTTTGGCTGGCGTCTCGAACCGCCGCGGACCCCGGCCCGAAAACCTGTCAAGAACAAAGAGGGGTCGATAGAGCTTTTCGTGACGACATGCGCAGCTGTATCAACGGGAACCTCGTGGCCGGCTCAGTGTCTTGCGCTGTCGCTCCGGCCGCGCCGTCAGCCGAGGCGTGACCGCAGGGCTGAGTCTGCGGTGTCGCGGGACTGCTGCACGATATCGGACCATGCAGAACTCGATCGCGCGGCGGCCGTTTCACAGGGCACGCTTTATACTTCCTGCCGCGAACGAGTTGGCGCCGCGTCATATCCGGTCATGCAGCGGGTGCGGCGACCGCTTCGCAATCCGGTAGCAGTTGGCCAAGAGAAGCGATCACGAGACGGAGTGTTCAGCGGCATGAGAGTGGCGACGTGGAACGTTGCTCGACCGGTGCCTTCGGCACGGCGCCGACGAAAGTTGGTTGCTGGGCAGATCCAGGCAGTCGAGGCCGATGTGTGGGTGTTGACAGAAACCCATGACGATGTTGGGCCAGGTCCCGAGTATCGAAGCGCGTCTACGTCCGGCGCTGATCGAGCCAGCGGCCCTGGTGAGCGATGGGTCAGCATCTGGTCGCGGTTTCCAATCGAGCCCCTCCCTTCGACGTCCGATCCTGTCCGTGCGGTCGCGGCTCGAATAGCACCTGCTCGCGGCACTCCACTGATCGTGTACGGAACTGTCCTTCCGTGGCTAGGCAGCTCGTGGCGCGGCATCGAGGCGGTGGACGGGAAGGCGTTCGAGGCGGCACTCGACGTTCAGGCCGCGGACTGGCGCGCAATCCGACGAATTCATCCCGACCACGACCTCATGGTGGCCGGCGACTTCAATCAGGACCTGGCCGACACTCACTACTATGGGTCGCGCGCGAATCGGCTGCGGCTTACGGCCGCGCTACAGCAGGCTGACTTGATCGCCCTCACTGCGTCTGGTGATGACCCGGTTCGGCGAGGTTCTCCGACGAATGCGTGCATCGACCACGTATGCGTGTCCGAGGCCTTGCGGCGCCGCTGTCGGAGCGTCCATCGCTGGCCGGACACACCGAGGCCCGATCGACGAATGTCGGACCACTTTGGAATCGCGGTTGAATTCTCGCCGGCTGGCTAGGAGGCTGCAGCCGACGATCGGACGCAAGGACGGCGAGTTGAAACGGCCATGGTGGACAAGCGAGAGGGACGATGAGTGTGACCTTTCGGTCGCTGCGGCCGATGCTGCGAACCAAAGATCTGCCTGGAACGGTGCGATTCTGGACGGACCGATTGGGCTTTACGTGTGATGGGCTGAGCGAGGAGGACGGTTGGGCGTCGCTGTCTCGCGACGGCGTGGGACTGATGGTCGCGACGCCGAACGACCATGTTCCATTCGACACGCCTGGCTTCACCGGGGCCCTCTATTGGAAATAGCCTACCCGATGGAAGAGTTCCATTACGGCATGCGCGAGTTCGCGATCGACGACAACAACGGCTACATGCTCCAGTTCGGAACATCGACGCGTTCGTGACCCAGGCTTCAGGGAAGCTCGAACACCCACAGCGACGAGCCGCGATCCGGCGGTGGCGTCAGTTCCGGCACGAGCGGCGCGTAGCTCGCGTAGTGGAAGCCGCCGCGGCCGGCGACGATCGCGATGTACTGCTTGCCGTTCACGGCGTAGGAGATCGGCACCGCGCTCGACACGTCGTTCAGGCGCGTCTCCCACAGCACCTTGCCGTTGGCGGCGTCGTAGGCGCGCAGCGATCGATCCAGCGCGCCGGCGAATACCACGCCACCCGCGGTCGCGAGCGTCCCCGTCGTAATCGGCGCCCGATGGCGCGTGGTCCACAGCGTCTTGCGGGTCTCGAGATTGATCGCCTGCAGGCGGCCGTAGTTCCCGTCGCTGTCGGGACGTGGCCGCACACCCAGGTTCACGCCGGTCGAGAGGCCGCCGCGTCCGCCGCCGGGCACGGGAAAGAGGTCCATGCAGGCTTCGACGATCGGCACGAACAGCGCCTTGGCGGCAGGCGAGTACGAGGCGGGCAGCCAGTTCTTCGCGCCGGCGGCATGCGGGCACACCATCTTCACCTGGCCGTCGCCGGGCACCAGGCCGGGATTGAAGGTCTTGGCGCCGGTCTTCGGATCGATCGCGGTCACCAGGTTGTTCAGCCCGAGATCGATCGAGAACAGATACTGCCCCGACCTGGCGTCGAGTGCGTCGTAGATGCCGATCTTCCCGGCGGTGAACATCACCGTACGGCTCTCGCCGTTGACGGGCAGCCGCGCGAGCTGCCGCTCGAACGCCCAGTCCAGGTCCCACTGATCGTTGGGATGGTGCTGGAAGTGCCACTTCACCGTGCCGGTGTCGGGATCGATCGCCAGCGTCGAATCGGTGTAGAGCGCGTCGTTGGTGACGCCTGGCGTCCCGGCCGGCTTCACCAGCGGGCCGGTGTCGTAGGTGTTGCCGGTGCCGAAGTAGGCGAGACCGGTCCCGGGATCGTAGCTGCCGGGCGTCCACACCGAAGCCCCGCTCCGCTGCTGCAGCGGCATGCCGTTCCAGCTGTCGCCGCCCGGCGTGCCCGGCTGCGCGATGGTGTGGACGCGCCAGGCGAGGCGTCCGGTCTCGGCGTCCAGGCCGACGATCTCGGGCCCGCCCGGTTTGGCGCCGACGCCGGTGCCGACGGTCCCGATCATCACCTTGCCCTTCGCCACCAGCGGGCCGCCGCCGATCTGCTCGCGCACCTTCGGGTCGCCGATGGTCTGCTCCCACACCAGCTTGCCGGTCTTCGCGTCGAGCGCGATCACGTGCACGTCCGACGTGCCCATGTAGATCCGGTTGCCGTGCAGCGCCAGGCCGCGCTTGAAGCTGCCGGCGACGCCCTCGGGCAGGCGGCGGTCGTACTGCCACAACAGGTCGCCGGTGCGGGCGTCGAGCGCCTGCACGCGGTCGTTGGCGCCCTGCACGAACAGCACACCGTCGTGCACCAGCGGCGTCGACTCGGAGGATCCGGGCGGCAGCGTCCAGCTCCACGCGACGCGCAGTCCCGCAACGTTGCGTGCCGTGATCTGCGTGAGCGGGCTGAAGCCTTGCGCGTCGTAGCTGCGCCGCCAGGTGAGCCAGTCCTGCGCCGCGGGCTCGACGAGCTGGGCATCGGAGATCGGCGTGAACGCATCGAGCGGGTTCGGCCGCTTCACGGCGGGCAACGACGGCGCGTAGGGTGAGTAGGCCGTCACGCTGAAGCCGCCGACGGGAATGACCATGCGCGCCAGCGCGCCCTGATCCGACGGCAGCTCGTTCGTGCCGGCCACGATCGCGTTCGCCTGGAGCAGATACGCGGTGATGCGCGCGGTGGCGGCGGCGCCGAGCGAGTTGGGGCTGGCGGGCGGCATCGACGCCACCTTCGCGAACAGGTTCTCCACGCTCTTGCCGCCGTACTTCTGCACGAAGGCGACGCCCTTGAGCGCCGGGGCCAGCGCGCCGTCGTCGAGGTTGCCGCCGTGACAGCTGGCGCAGCTCGTGTCGTAAGCGGCCTTGCCGGCAGCCGCCTGCGCGGCGGTATAGGAGGGCGCCGACTGCGCGAGTGGCTCTTGAGCGCGGGACGAGAGCTGAACGGCCGCCAGCGCGCAGGCTGCCAATCCCGGGACGAGGGCGGAACGTCGGGTCATCGGACCCGAGTGTAGAGGATCTCGGGAGCCGTCCGTCAGACCGCGGTCAGCAGCGTGTATCCGTATTCCTGCGCCCGGTTCACTGCCACCACGCCGGCCGCCATCAGGTGGCTGTTCGGGATCAGGTTGCGGACGAACTCGGTGTAGACCGCTTCCTGCACCCCCTTCGTCGACGTCGCCACCAGGCCCGCGAGCCTGTTGGCCGCCATGTCGCACACGGCGAACTGCGTGCCGCGCTTGGCCACCGACGCGATGGTGACGCCGCCGTTGGGCAGCGCCATGCCGTACCCGCTCGCGTCGAGCAGGTTGCTCGAAGGCGGCTGCCCGGTCTTCGGATCGGTGAACTGCACCGCATCGCTCAAGGCCTGGCCGTATTTCGCCCACACCACGTCGTTGAACGCGAACACGGTCGCCAAGTGGCGCAGGCAGACGACGATGGCCACGTCCGGCTCTTTCAGCGAGTAGCCGCGCGCGTTGGCGACATACAGGTTGTTCGCGTAGAGGATGCCGGCGCCGGCGCTGGCCGTGCTCGCGCAGTCGATGACGGTGCGGTGGGTGCCGGGCACGGCGTCGAGCCATTCGTCCTGCGAGTGGCGGGCGGGCTGATAGCGCCGCGCCGGGGCCTGCGCGCGGGCACTTCCTGGTGCGAGCGAAAAGGCCGCCGCGGCGGCGGCCCCGGTCAGGATCGAGCGGCGGGTGCTGGGTTTGCGCATGGACGAATCCTGCCACAGAACGCGGCTGGTAGCCGAGACCGGCCACTGGTGTAGTCTCTGCCCCCGTGAGCATCCTGACGACCCACGTGGGGAGCCTCCCGGGCCCGCCCGGCTTCGACCCGACGATCGAGCACGACGCGGCGGCCTGGCACGACGCCGTGGCGTGGGTGGTGGCGGAGCAACGCGCCGCTGGCCTCGACATCATCAACGAGGGCGAGCTGACCAAGCAGGGCGACTGGCTCGCGTTCATGGATCACCGGCTGGGGGGATTCGAGGAGCGTCCGGTGCCGGCCGGCGGATCGATCGTGGCGAAGGGGCAGGATCGCGAGACCTTCGCCGAGTTCTATCGGCACGCGGCCGAGCGGCAGACGCTTTTCTTCACCGGCGACAACCGCATGAAGCTGGTGCGCCGCTACACCGCCGCCACCGGCCCCATCACCTACACCGGGGGCGACGCGCTCGCGCGCGAGATCGGCACGCTGAAGGCGGTGGCGGGCGATCCGTCGCAATGCTTTCTCACCAGCACCGCGCCCTCGAGCCTCGAGCCGTATCGCGGCAACGAGTACTACAAGACGGCGGAGGAGTTCGTCTGGGCTCTGGCGGAGGCGCTGCGGGTCGAGTACGAAGCGATCGTGAATGCCGGGTTCCTGCTGCAGATCGACGACGCGTGGACGGCCGCGCTCTGGGATCGCATCGGCGTCGTCATGGGACTCGACGCGTTCAGGGCCCGCTGCTTCACCCGGGTGGAAGCGCTGAACCATGCGCTGCGCAACGTGCCCGAGGACCGCGTGCGTTATCACTTCTGCTGGGGCAGCTGGCACGGCCCGCACGCGTTCGACCTGCCGATGGCCGATCTGGTGGACGTGATGCTGGCGGTGAAGGCGCGCTTCTATTCCTTCGAGGCCGCGAACGTGCGGCACGAACACGAGTATCGCGTGTGGGAACGCGTGGCGCTGCCGCCGGGCAAGGTGATCCTGCCCGGTGTCGTGACCCATTCGACCGATCTGATCGAGCATCCTGAGCTGGTATCGGAACGTATCCAGCGCTTCGCGCGGCTCGTGGGCCCCGAGCGGGTCATCGCGAGCTGCGACTGCGGGTTCGGCGGCCGCACTCATCCGCAAATCGCCTGGGCCAAGCTGCGCGCCTTGAGCCGGGGTGCCGAGCTCGCCAGCCGCGCCCTCGCCTAGGTAGCTGCTAGCTCGTCAGGGGCGCGGGAAGCGTTCTTGCAGCACCCCAGCTGCTATGACAGCGCAGCTTCGTCTGGTGGCCTTTCTGGCGGCGTTTGCGTCGGCTTCCGGCGCGCTGCTCGCCGAGCGACGGCAAAGCTCGCCCGCCTTGCCTTCCCGAAACGACAATGCACGCGCGGACGTGCTGGCCCGGGCCGCGGTATGGCGGCCGACCAGGATTGCCGCGATGGACGTGCTTGCCGGTCCGCAGCGCCCCGACAGCTTTTCGCGCAACGCCATGGTGGCCTGCGATTACCTCGACAAGAAGCTGGCCGGGCTCTCGCCGAAGTTCGCCTGCAAGCGCGGCGAGGACGACGAAATCAAGGTGAAGTACGGCGGCACCAACGGCGAGGTCTATGGCGAAGTGCTCGCCACGCGGCTGCTGTGGGCGCTCGGGTTCGGCGCCGACGCCATGTATCCCGTCAACGTCGTCTGCCGGGGCTGCCCGCGGGAACTCGGGGGGATCGAGCGGCCGGGCAAGGAGTATCGCTTCGATCCGGCCGTGATCGAGCGCAAGATGCGCGGCACCGAATGGCCGTCGGGTGAGGACGGCGGCTGGGCGTGGGACGACGTGCTGCGAACGGAGCCGCGTGCCGGTGGTGCGCCGAAGGCGCATCGCGAGGCGCTGGCCTTGCTCGCGGTGATGATCCAGCACACCGACACCAAGGCGCGGCAGCAGCGCATCCTGTGCCTGGGCGGCGTGTCGGAGTCGGGCGTCTGCAACGACCCGTTCCTGATGGTCAGCGACGTTGGTCTCACGTTCGGCGCCGCCACCTTCACCAACACCAACGAGGCGAGCGGTGCCAACCTGAAGCGATGGCGGGAGACGCCGGTGTGGAAGGACGAGCCCGGGTGCGTCGGCAACCTCGAGAAGTCGTTGACAGGCACCCTTCACAAGCCCGTGATCTCAGAAGCCGGCCGCCGCTTTCTGGCCGACCTGCTGACGCAGTTCTCCGACAAGCAGCTCCACGACCTCTTCGACGTGGCCCGCGTCACGCTGCGCGTGCGCGAGCCCGGCCGCGCCCTCTCCGGGTTCCCGGCGATCGACGAATGGGTGAGCGCGTTCAAAGCCAAGCGCGAGGAAATCGCCTCGAAACGCTGCGCCTAGCACTGCGCGCGGACACCGGAGCGCTCTGAGATCAGGGCGGTGTCTTATTCGAACGACACCGCGAATGCGCCGATTGCCCACATTCATGCGGCTCGGCCGTTGGTATTTCCATTGCAACGACGCCTGCATCCTCTTGAGGTGCTCGTGAGCGTCCAGAAACCGATTGTGTTCGTCACCGCGTCGATGCTCAGCCTGATCCTCGCGCTCGCGATGCCCGCGTCGGGGCAAAACCGCGGGGGCGGCGGTGGCGGTGGCGGCGGAAGGACTGGTGGCGGCGGCCCTGGTGGAGGTGCACCGCCAGGCGGCGGCGGTGGCGGACGCCCCGGAGGTCCGGGCGCTGGTGCGCCGATACATGGCGGCAGGCCGGTTTATGGCCCCGGGAGGCCGGTCTATGGTCCCGGCGGCGGGGGCTATCCGTACTACGGCTACGGTTACCGCTACTACGGATATCCCTACGCGCATGGGTGGTATGGCTCTCCCTACTTCTACGCCGGATGGGGATGGCCGTACGCGTACGGCGGGTACCCGTACTACTACCCGTACGGCGGTGGCGCGTACGACGCGAGCGGGTCGTTTCGGCTCGAGGTGACGCCCAAGGACGCCGAGGTCTACGTGGACGGCTACAGGGTCGGAACCGTCGACGACTTCGACGGTACGTTCCAACGGCTCCGCGTCCCGCCTGGCGGTCACGAGTTGACGCTCTACCGCGACGGCTTCAAGACGGTCCATCAGTCGCTGCACGTCTCGTCCGGATCGACGTTGAAGGTCTCGTACGAGATGCAGCCGCTCGCGGCCGGCGAAGTCGCCGAGCCCCGTCCGACGCCGCCGCCGGACGAAGGCGAAGGGCCGCCTGAGACGCGGTCCAGTCCGCAGGCACCGCAGCGACGGCCGCCCGCGGCCCGAGCCGTCGCAGGCTTCGGCACGCTCGCCATTCGCGTGCAGCCGGCCGATGCCATCGTTCTCATCGATGGCGAGCGATGGCAATCTTCGGGACAAGATCGTCTGATCGTGGAGGTGCCCGAGGGGCCGCATCGGATCGAAATCACGAAAGACGGCTTCGACACCTATTCGACGGATATCACGATGGCTCAGGGGCAGACGATGCCGATCAACGTCAGCCTGCGATCGCGCTAGCGCGGGGGTGATGCATGGTGTCCAGACGCTGGATTGGGGTGCTGCCGGTTGCCGTATTTCTCTCCGCCTCGCTGGTGCCGCGCGCCGCCGCGGCACAGGGCTCATCCGGACCGATGACCGTGCAACGCATCGGGAACAGCGCGTTCATCGCGCCTGATTTCAAGATCACCGACTTCAACGGCAAGACCTCCGTGGTGGCTGGCGCGTTCGGCGGCTACCTCGTCGAAAACACGTTCTTCATTGGTGCTGGCGGCTACGGCCTCACCGACACGTCCAACCAGCGCGATATGTGGTACTTCGGCCTCGTCACCGGCGTGTACCTCAACCGCGATCGGCCGGTCGGCTACGGTTTCAAGGCGCTCATCGGCGGCGGGGAAGCGACAGTCGCGCAGCAGTACTACCCATATCCACAGCAAGGGCGTCCGGGGCGAGGCGGGCCGGTCTTTGCGACGGCCGGCTATCAGTCGGGGATCTTCGTTTTCGAGCCGGAGGCGAACGTCGTCGTGCACATGAACAAGCACCTGGCGTTCACCGGCGGCGTGGGCTATCGGTTCACCGGGGATCCCTACTGGGGCTACTACGGCTACAACGGCTACAACGACGGCGGCCTCAATGGCGTCACCGGTACCGTGTCGCTGCAGATAGGGGGCGGGCTCTAGCCTGGCTCGCCATCCCGCGGCCGGCGGCGCGGGACCGGACCCAGCGGGTCCGATGTACCATGCCACCCGAGGCATGCGCACAACTTACGGTCTCCTGATCGTCAGCCTGCTCCTGTTCGTGTTCGGGATCTGGTTCGCCATCGCGGGCGCGCGCGGCGCCTCGGTGCAGCCGGCGGCGCCAGCCGTGGCGTCGGTGCTCGATCTGATGGACGGCATCGTCGCTCCAGCTGCCCAGGTGATCTACGACTCGGTGGCCACGATCGTCACCCGGGAGGGCGTGCAGGAGACGCGCCCCAAGAACGATCGCGAGTGGCAGAAGGTGGCCGGAAACGCCGCCGCACTGATCGAGGCCTCGCAGCTCCTCACGGTCGAGGGGCGCGCCCGCGAGTCGGAGGACTGGGGCACGATCTCGAAAGCGATGGGCGACGCCGCCGCGCAGGTGCGCGCTGCCGCGCAGAAGAAGGACGCGGAAGGCATCCTCGCCGCGGGCGAGCAGTTGAACAACTCGTGCGACAACTGTCACCGCAAGTTCCAGGTGGCGGTCGAGTAGCCCGAAGGAGACCCATGGACCTGCTGCACCGCCGGCGATTCCTGCCCGTCTGCCTCGCCTTGCTCGCGCTGGTCGCGTTCGAGGCCGTAGCCGAGGCGCACGGCGTGTCGCGTCGCGACGCCTCGTTCGTCGAAAGCATCACCGGCGCGGCCATCGGCCCGTTCCTCTACCTCGGCGCCAAGCACATGGTGACCGGTTACGACCACCTCCTCTTCCTGGTCGGCGTGATCTTCTTTCTCTACCGGCTCAAGGACGTGGTGCTCTATGTGAGCCTGTTCACCATCGGCCACAGCCTGACGCTTCTGGCCGGCGTGCTCGGCGGCATCCACGCCAACGCCTACATCATCGACGCCATCATCGGCCTGTCGGTCGTCTACAAGGGCTTCGAAAACCTCGGCGGCTTCAAGTACTTCTTCGGCCGGCAGCCAGACACGCGGGCGGCCGTGCTGATCTTCGGCCTCTTCCACGGCTTCGGCCTGGCGACCAAGCTGCAGGAGCTCGCGCTCACGCAGGAAGGGCTCGTCACCAACATCGTCAGCTTCAACATCGGGGTCGAGCTCGGTCAGATGCTGGCGCTGACCTTCGTCCTGATCGGCCTCACCTGGTGGCGCACGCGACCCGGCTTCCTGCGCCACGCGTTCATGACCAACACGCTGCTCATGACGGGCGGCTTTCTCCTGGTCGGATATCAGCTGTCCGGCTACATGTTGAGCGCGCAATGACCAGCGAGGCTACTGACATGACCGCGGCGCTCGTGGCCGCCGAGATGCGGGCACGGCTGGCGCTGGCCACCGCGGGCGCCATTTTCGTGGCCGGCGTCATCCTCATGATCGCGATTCTGCCGGCCGAATACGGCGTGGATCCGCTTGGCACCGGCAAGCTGCTCGGGCTCACCAGCATCGCCCAGGCCGAATCCGTCGGCGGCGGCGGCGAGGCCGCCGGCACCGCCAGCGAAGCGTCGCCCGAGGAGCTCGAGCCGGTACGCCCCGGCGCCAACACCCCGCAGACGGTGCCGCTCAAGCAGGACACCGTGACGTTCACGCTCGGTCCCTACGAGGGCATGGAATACAAGTATCGGATGGAGAAGGGCGCGAGCTTCTCCTACCGCTGGACGTCCACCGGCAAGGTGCGCTTCGACTTCCACGGCGAGCCCGAGGGCGCGCCGAAGGGATATGCCGAGAGCTACCAGATGGGAGAAGGCGAGCGCGCGGCCGGCTCGTTCTTCGCCCCGACGTCCGGCATCCACGGCTGGTTCTGGGAGAACCTCACGAGCGACGACATCACCGTCACGCTCACCAGCACCGGCTTCTACGCCTCCGGCATCGAGTTCAGCGCCAAGGGGCAGACGCCGCACACGCTGCCCGATCGGCCGTAGGACATGCCGGTGGCAGTGCACACCTTGGGGTAGCGCGCGCGGCGGCCGCCGGGGTGATACTGGCAGCGGCGGCGCTGAGCGCCGCTCCCATGCCCGAGATCCTCATCATCGCGCACCGCGGCGCCAGCGGTCACCGGCCGGAACACACGATCGAGTCGTACACCCTCGCGATCGCCATGGGCGCGGACTTCATCGAGCCGGACCTGGTTTCTACCAGGGACGGCGTCCTGATCGCACGCCACGAGAACGAGATCGGCGGCACGACGGACGTGGCCGAGAAGTTTCCCGCCCGCAAGACCACCAAGACGATCGACGGGCAATCGATCACCGGGTGGTTCAGCGAAGACCTGACGCTCGCCGAGATCAAGACACTGCGGGCGCGGGAGCGGCTGCCGTTCCGGTCGCACGATCGCGACGGGATGTATCCGATTCCCACCTTCGACGAGGTGCTGGCGCTCGCGGACGTCAAATCGCGCGAGACCGGCCGCACGATCGGGGTCTATCCGGAGACGAAGCACCCGACCTACTTCCGCTCGATCGGACTGCCGCTGGAACCGCCGCTGCTCGAGACGCTGGCGCGGCACGGTAAGCGCGAGCGGTCGGATGCGGTGTTCATCCAGTCGTTCGAGCCCGCGAACCTCCAGCTGCTGCGGCCGCAGACGTCGCTGCGGCTGGTGCTGTTGCTCGAGGCCACGGCCGACGTCTCGCCGGCGCGTCTTGCCGAAGTGCGCAAATTTGCCGACGGCATCGGTCCGAACACGCGGCTGATCGTGCCCGCCGGCCCCGACGGCACCCTGCGCCCACCGACCACCCTTGTTGCCGATGCCCATGCCGCGGGGCTGCTGGTGCACGTCTGGACGCTACGCAGCGAGCCGGCTTTTCTGTCTTCCAGCTACGGCGGCGATCCCGCCAGGGAATACCGCCAGTTCGCCGAGCTCGGCGTGGACGGCATCTTCGGCGATTTCCCCGACGTGGCGGTTGCGGCGCTGCGCCCCCCGCCCCGCTGACCGCGGAAACAGCCGGGCTTGGGTTGGACCGGTTCCTGCGTACACTTGAGGATATGCAGCTGCGGAACGCCCGACTGTGTCTCGACTGCGACGAGGTTCACGACGAGGGGCACTGCCCGGTCTGCGCGTCCGAGTCGTTCGCTTTCATCAAGCGCTGGGTGCCGGCCTCGGAGCGGCGGGCAGGGCAGCGTCCGCCCGATGCCGAGGTGAACAAACGCGAGACCGTCAACACCTACAAGGAACTGCTGTCCGCCAATGAGCAGTCGCGCCTCAGCGCGTGGCAGCTGGTTCGGGGAGGCGCCGTCAGCCTCGCGGTACTCGGCGCCGCCGGGTGGCTGCTGCGCCGAAACGCGAGCGCTACGCCCCAGGCGTCTCAGGCCGGCACTGGCACTGGCAACGGCGACGCCCGCCACAACTAGACCACTGGCGATTTGCGCGCCTTTTGACCGCCGCGCCAGTGCGGCCTCACCGCTCCCGCGACGATAATCCCACCTCGTTCGCCGCCTGACGGCGGGTGAGGCGGAACTCTTCCAGCAGGAACGACCATGAACAGCCACTTGTCACGGCGTGATGTCCTGAAACAGTCCGCGTGGCTGCTGGCCGCGGCCGGCGCGGGAGTCCGGTCCTCGTTTGCCGACGAAGGCAGCGCGGTCGTTGCCGACACCGCCTACGGTCGGATTCGCGGCACCGAGATCCGCGGGATCAGAGTGTTCAAGGGCGTGCCCTATGGAGCGAGCACCGCGGGGCGCAACCGTTTCATGCCGCCCGTGGCACCGGAAAAATGGGCGGGCGTGCGCGACGCGCTGGCCTACGGCGCGAGCGCGCCGCAGACCGAGCCGGGTGCGCGGCGGGCGTCGTCGGCCATCGCGGTGGCAGCCGCGGGCCTGCCGCCCGAAGGCGAAGACTGCCTGGTATTGAACGTCTGGACGCCGGCGGTGAAGGACAACCGCAAGCGTCCGGTGATGGTGTGGTGCCACGGCGGCGGCTTCGCCACCGGGTCCGGGTCGTCGCCGGTCACCGATGGTGCGAACCTGGCGCGGCGCGGTGACGTGGTGGTGGTGAGCCTCAACCACCGCCTCAACGTGCTCGGCTTCTCGAACCTGGCGTCGGTGGCCAGTGCGGACTTTGCCGCGTCGGGCGACGTGGGCATGCTCGACATCGTGCGGGCGCTCGAGTGGGTGCGCGACAACATCGCCGAATTCGGCGGCGACCCCAACACGGTGATGGTGTTCGGGCAGTCGGGGGGCGGCCGCAAGGTGGCGACCCTGCTCGCGATGCCCTCGGCCAAGGGACTGTTCCATCGCGCCGTGATCGAGAGCGGCGCCACGCTGCAGCTCGTCGAGCCTGAGGCCGGCGCTCGTGTGGCGCGCGAGCTGCTCGCGACGCTCGGCATTGCGACGGGGGAGGGCCAGGCGCTGCAGGCCGTGCCACTCGACAGGCTGATGGGGGCCTACTTCGCCGTGGTCCGGAAGATGAACGTGGACCAGATGACGCAGGGTTTCTCGCCGGCGATGGACGGCCGGATCGTGCCGCAGCATCCGTTCCACCCCGTGGCGTCAGCCGTATCGGCCGGCGTACCGCTGATGCTCGGCTCCACCCGCACCGAGCTCACATCGAGCGGCGCGGCCG
The DNA here is from genome assembly GCA_035557875.1 of Vicinamibacterales bacterium. Lineage (GTDB taxonomy): Bacteria > Acidobacteriota > Vicinamibacteria > Vicinamibacterales > UBA2999 > DASYRM01. The sequence continues at coordinate 11,937 of DATMDI010000593.1, read as the reverse complement.
ACGACTTCTCGATGTCCGACGCTGCCATGCGCGCGCGCGTGCGCACGCTGCTCGGCACCCATGCCGATCGCGCGGTCGACGTCTACGGGCGCGCCAATCCTGGGGCGTCGCCGTCGGACCTGTATTTCCTGATCGCCAGCGACCACCGCTACAGCGGTCCGGTGATGAAGATCGCGGAACGCCGTGCGGCGCTCGGGGCGGGGCCGGTGTATCTCTATTACTTCCGCTGGGAGACGCCGGTGGACGGCGGGCGGCTGAAGTCGCCGCACACGATCGAGATCCCGTTCGCGTTCGACAACGTCGACGCCGCGGCGCGCCTCACCGGCGGCGGGGCCGAGGCCAAGGCGCTGGCCGACCGTGTGAGCGACGCCTGGATCGCGTTTGCCCGTACCGGCAACCCCAACACCCCGAAGCTCCCGCAGTGGCCGGCGTTCACGGCGGCCGATCGCCCGACGATGGTGATCGACACGCGCAGCCGCGTCGAGCGCGACCCGATACGCGAGCAGCGGCTGGTGATGTGGGACGCGCTCGGCTACCGTTCGTAAGTCGTGGGGGCCGGCTTTAGCCGGCCCTGGGCCGCCTGAAGGCGGCCCCCACGTCTGATCGGCGAGGCCTACGCCAGCAGCTCCATCAACGAACGCACGCGGGGCAGTGCCTCGAGACCGCGGACGCGCGCGATGATCTCGTCGGCGCGGGCCGCGCCGAGCACTGGCGCGATGAGCGAACGCGTTTTGTCCTCCACAGCCTTCGCCTCGAGCGGGTTCTCGCGCGTACCCGGGGCGTGCCGGGTGAAGTGGCTGACGGTGCGGCCATCGCGCAGCGTCACCTCCACGCGGCCGCTGCGCGGCGCGGCCGGGTCCATCAGCGCCGGGTCGGCCACCAGCTGCACTCGTGCCTGCACCGCCCGCACCTGCGGATCCTGCATGCGCTCGTAGGAGTGACTGCTCTCGAACGTGAGCGCGCCGTCCACGAGCGTGACCGCCATCACGTACTGACAGTTCACGTCGGGCATCGACCGGTTGTCGACGATGCGGGCGCCGTCGGCCGGCAGCCGCACGACCACGCGCTCGACGTTGGCGGCGGTCAGGCCGTAGGTCCGCCGTAACTCGAGCAACGAGTTGAGCGGCGCTTGAATCGGATACCCGACCGAGAACACCTTGATCGCGGTCTCGGACACGAAGAACCGCGTGCCGAGTCCGGCCACCATTTCCGATGGCCGCGGCTTCGGCGACAGCGCCTCGAGCACGTTGTGCTCGCCGTCGAACACCTCCGCGACGCCGGTGAACCCCGCCTGCGCCATCAGGGCCGCCGTGACGCCGTTGCGGGCGCCCATGCCGGCGAAGTCGAACGCCTTCTCGACGTGCTCGGCATCGCGCTCCCAGCTCCAGATGCCCGACACCTGCTGCGCGGCGTACGACAGCGCGTAACGCACCTGCCGCTCGTCGAGGTGAGCGAGCGCCGCCGCGGCCGCGGCTGCCCCCATCGTCGCGCTCATGCCCTCGGCGCTGCGATGGGCGCCGCGCACGGCGTCGTTGCCGAGCGCCAGCAGGAAGCGGCAGCACACGTCGTAACCGGCGGCGACCGCACGCAGCGCGTCGGCGCCGGATCGATCGTCGCGTTCGGCGACCGCGAGCGCCGCCGGCACGACCGCGCAGCCGGGATGCGCCTTGGTCACCGGCTCGAAGTCGTCGGTCTCGTCGGCGTGCGCGAACATGCCGTTGGCGAGCGCGGCGTTGATCGCGGAGGTGCGCAGGCCGCTCGCGCAGACAGCCGCTTCGGGCGTTCCACCCTGCTGCCGCACGAAACGGATCGCCATTTCGCCCGGCTTGAGGCGTGCGCCCGAGACCATGGCGCCGAGGGTATCGAGAATCCGATCGGTCGTGTGCCGTGCCGTCTCGGGCGGGAGCGGGCGCCCGCGGGCGGCGGCGATATACGACGCGAGCCGCGCGGTGATGTCGGAAGCCACCTCAGGCGGGCCGGCCTGAAGACCGCCCGCGGCGTTCGCAGCATCGGGCGATCCCGCTGGCGGTGCTGCGGCGCCCAACGGCGCCGAGGGCAGAGCCGCGGCGGCGAGGCCGCCGAGCCCCTGCAGCACACGGCGCCGCTGACGAACGTCCGTGCGGCCTCTGCTCACGGCGGGATGATACTCCGCAGCGCTCGAGGTGGCGGACCCGAGGATTGCTGCGGCGTCGGCCCCGGGAGGGGCTAGACTGACCCCGTGCGTATCCATCTTCTGCCGCTGGCCGTGCTCGCGATGGCGTTCCCGATCGCCGGCGCCGTGCCGGCGGCTGCGCAGCGCCTGTCGTTCGAACGGGCGATCGACGTGATGCCCGGCGCCACGCTGGACGTCTCCACCATCCGCGGCAAGATCGCCGTGCGCGCCGACGACGGCCGTCAGATTCGCATCGACGGCACCGTCACGGTCCGCGTCGGGGTGACGGTGCCGGCGAACGCGCTCGAGCTGGCGCAGCGCGTGGCCGATCACCCGCGCGTCGACGTCGCCGACAACGTGGTGCGGCTGCGTCCGCCGATCGACGCCGACGAACTGCGCGCGGTGACCGTGAGCTACGTCGTGCGCGTGCCGCGCGACACCGGGCTCATCATCGCAACCGATTCGGGCGCCATCACGGTGGACGACGTGGCGGCGGCCGTCGTCGTCACGACGCAGTCGTCGGCGGTCGCGTTGAGCGGCATCGACGGCAAGACCGAGATCAAGACCGGCTCCGGCGACATCCGCGTGGACCGTGCCTCCGGCGGCCTCCGCGTCGTGACGCAGAGCAGCGCGATCACGCTGCGCGGCCTGAGCGGCCCGCTCGACGCGCGCACGCAGAGCGGCGCGGTGCGGGCGTCGTTTGCCGGCGCCGGCGCGGCCGATGTCGAGACCGGATCGAGCGCGATCCAGATCGACGGACTGACGGGCGGGCTGACCGTGCGCACGCAAAGCGGGCGGGTCGAAGTGCGTGGCAATCCCACGGCCGCCTGGAGCGTCAGCACCGGATCGAGCCTCATCGACGTCGCGCTCGAGCCCGCCGCGCGCTTCACCCTCGAGGCGACCAGCGGTTCGAGCTCGGTGCAGGTGCGGGGCGTCACCGTGGACGGCTCGGCCGCCAAAGAGCGCGTCGCCGGTACTGTCGGGGGCGGCGGCCCCACCGTGCGACTCGCCAGCCGCAGCGGGCAGATTCATATCGGCCGCTGAGCCCCGCCGCGACGCCGCGATGAAGACCCCGGACCTGAACCTGCTGCCGATCGCGTTTGCCCTCTACGACGAGCTGAGCGTCAGCCGCGCCGCCAGGCTCCTCGGCATGAGCCAGCCCGCCGTCAGCATGGCGTTGAAGCGGATGCGCGTCGCCTTCGACGATCCGCTCTTCATCCGGGTCCCGAGCGGTGTCACGCCGACGCCCCGCGCGCATGCGATCGTGCGGCTCGCGCGCCCGCTGCTCGGCCGCCTGCAGGAAGATCTGCTGCGCGGCGAGAGCTTCGACCCGGCGTCGAGCACGCGCACCTGGACGCTGGCCCTTTCCGACGTCGGTGAGATGGCGTTTCTCCCCCGCGTGATGGCGGCGCTGCGTGCCCGCGCGCCGCACTGCAGCATCCGTTCGGTGTCGGTGCCCACGTCGCAGCTGGCCCACGAGCTGGAAAAGGGAGAAGTGGACCTGGCCGTCGGCTATTTCCCGGCGCTGTCGCTCAAGACGGTGCGCCAGCGGCGCGTCTCCACGCAGCACTGGTCGTGTGTGATGCGCAGCGATCACCCGCTGCGATCGCAGCCGCTGACGCTGGCCGCCTTCAGCGCCGCCGAGCACCTGGTCGTGCGGGCCGAGGGGCGCAGCCAGGAAGTGCTCGAGCGCTTCCTCGAGCGCCGGCGCATCAAGCGCAACGTGGCGCTGGAGTCGCCGCATTTCCTCAGCGTGCCGTTCCTGGTATCCCGCTCGGATCTCGTCGCCACCATCCCGCACTCGGTGGCGCTGCACTTTTCCTGCATGTCGCCGGCGCTGGCCGGCGTGGCGCCGCCCTTCGAGGCGCCGACCTTCGATCTGAAGTTCCACTGGCACCGCCGCTTCGACAACGAAGCCCGGAGCCGCTGGCTGCGCGATCAGCTCGCCGAGGTCTTTCGTGAGGATCCGACGCTGCCGCAGCCGAGCCAGCCCACGTCGGCGTCCGGTCCGCGCCGCCAGCGCCGCTCGGCCTAGAGCGTTTTCTTCTTGTGTAGGGGCCGGCTGAAGCCGACCCCCACGTACGAAAGCAGACGCTCTAAAGAGCGACCGCTCAGGGTAGCAGCGGCCGCCCGTCGCGGCCCGACAGGGTGACGCCCGCCGCCCGCGCCAGCGTCGGCGCGATGTCGAGCGGTGTGACCGCCTCGGTGGAGCGCCCGGGACGAACGCCCGCACCCAGGAGCAGCAGCGGTACACGCGCGTCGTAGTCGTGCATCGTGCCGTGGGTGGTCGCATCCCCGTCCACGCGCTGCTCGATGATCCAGCCGCGCTCCGGCACCATGAACAGGTCGCCGCTGCGGTCCGCGACGTAACCGCGGGCGATCGCCCGGGTGACTGCATCGCCGCGATCGATCTGATCGCGCCGGACCACTCGCGCGAGGCCCGGCACCTCGCGCAGCGCGAGCTCGACCGCCCGCACAGCGGCCGGCGACATTCTCCAGCGGTCGAACAGCCCCTCGGCGAAGTAGATCTGACCGCCGAGGCTGGCGGCGACGTAGGTGCCCTGGGAGGGCGCACCCCAGGTCTGGACCAGCGCCTGCTCGACCACGGCGCCGAGGTCCTCGTTGGCGATCCGGCCGGCCCCGTGCTGCTCGGGAATGACGGCCACCCCGTGATCCGAAGTCAACGCCAGCAGATAGCGGTCGCGTCCAACCGAGCGGTCCAGGTGCTCGATCAGCGCGCCGATCGTCGCGTCGAGGTGGATGAGGATGTCTTCGACTTCGCGGCTGCGGGGCCCGAAGTCGTGCCCGACCATGTCGAGCGCGGAGAAGCTGACACCCAGGAAGTCGGTCGTGCCCCGCTGCCCGAGCTGCCACTGATCGATCAGCCGGGCGGCGAGACGGCCCAGATATGCGTCCGACAGCGGACTCTTCTGCCAGTGATCGGCGAACACCGCGTCAACACCCGCGCCCCCGGCGATGCGATGCGGAAACAGGGTCGTCCAGCCGCGATCGGGCCGCTCGCCCGGGAGCGCGTCGCCGTACTGATAGGAGTCCGCGGGCGCCGCCAGCTGCCACTCGCGGTGCTGTTCGGCCTCGAAGCTGTCGTCGGCGAAGAACCTGGCCACGTCCGGCACCGGTGCCGGCGCGAAAGCCGTCGAGGTGACGAATGACCGCGACGGCTCGTCGAACCACACCACCGCATCACCGCCGTGGCCGGCAAGACCGATGGCGCTGCGCGGCTTGAGCGACAGCGATACCACCCGTGCGCCCGGCTTCTGCGCCCGCAGTTCGTCGGCGAGGGTCGTCACGAGCATGCGCCGCGCGCTCGCATTCGACACTGCTGGTCGCTGATACGAGACGGCCGTGGCGTCGAGATCGTCGTTGCAGGTGATGACGCGGCGCTCGCCGCGGTCCCACCAGCGATTGAGGATCATGCCGTGGGTGCGCGGCAGGGTTCCGGTCGCGATCGACGTGTGACCGGCGCACGTGATGGTGCTCCAGTAGGGGTACTCGGCATTGGCGAAGTCGGCGCCCTGCGTGAGGAGCGTGCGAAACCCTCCGTGCCACCGCGACGCGAAGGTCGTGAGGTAGTCCGCCCGCATCTGATCGACCACGACGACGACGACCAGCGACACGGCGCCGCCGTTCTGCGCCGCTGGCGCCGCGGGTGAGAGAGCCGTCGCCGCCGCCAGACTCGCGAATACCGCCAGCTTCCGCCACATCAACCGAAACTATCGCGCCGGTGTGACGGAGCCGTGAACACGGACCGGCGTGTGTGGCGGAGTTTTCAGGCTGCCCATTCGTGCGGTTGCGGGTCAGGCCCGCCGGGGCGATTCGACGAAGGCCCTGAGCCGTTCGATCGCCGAGTCCCACTGGTGGGAGATCCGATCGAGCGTCTGGCGCGCTGCGGCTCGACTGGCTGGGCTGGCGGCTAGGGCTTGACCACCTTCACCATGTAGTAGTTGATCGACTGCGGCACAGCCTTGAACCAGTGCGGCGTGCCGGCCGGAATGACGATGAAGTCACCCTGCTTCAACTGCCGCACCTCGCCGCCTTCGATGTCGGTGCCGAGCCACTGATCCGGCCGTGCCAGCTTGCCGCCGACCATCTTGCCGCCGGTGACGAACGTCGCCTCGCCGTCGATGACGTAGAAGATGTCGGTCTCCTTGTCGTGCACTTCGACCTGACCCGCACTGGTGCGCCGGGCCCCGGACGCCTGGTAGTCGGAGCCGGCGCCAAGCCGTCCGCCCTTGGCGAAGGCGGCAGCCACGTTGTCTTTGTCGACGTAGATCACGCCGGTCGCCACTGGCACGGCCGCAGGTGCCGCCGCCTGGGGCGTCGCCGCTCCGGCTGTCGCTGCCGGCGATGCGCCTGCAGCTTTCTTGAGGAGAGCCTCGGCCGCCGGGAACTCCTTCTTCGCATTCGCGAAGAACACGCCCTGCGCGACGCGGAGCGGGGTCCAGCCGAGCACGGTCTGGGCGTCGGGACGCGCGCCGTGGTCGAGGAGGTACTGCACGATCGACGGCTGGCCCGACACCACCGCACCGATGAGCGGCGTGCTGCCGCTCCACCGCGGATCGCCGACACCGAGCTCGAGCAGTTCGTCGATGTTGTGCGGGTAGTAGAGCAGCGTGTAGTCCACGTCGCCGTCCATCCGGTAGCTGCCGAAGATGGCGTGCGCGTTGACGTCGTTGCCGAGCTCGATGGCCAGCTTCACCGCGTCGAGCCGCTCGGCCTCGCTGACGCCGGTGAACGGGCCCGGGCTCTCGCCCTCCCAGTAGTCGAGCCCGGCGGCCACCATCAGCGGCGTGATGCCCGCCTTCGTCGGCGTGGTGGGGGTGGCGCCGTGATCGGCGAGCAGCCGCATCAGCGGCGCGTCGCCGTTCTTGGCGGCGACGTAGAACGGAGTGGCGCCGGTGTAGCTGAGAAGATGGCGCCCGAGCCGCACGTTGGGCGGATTGCGCGCGGTGCCGCCCTCCTTGCCGAACGTCGCCTCTTTCCACTCGATCCGCAGGTTCGGGTTCGCGCCGCGTTCGAGCAACTGCTTCGCGAGCTGCAGCGGCGTCACCTCGCCGGTCTGCACCGGCGTGCCTTGCGGCGTATTGCCGACGCCGGCAGCGCCGTCGGCGCCCGGCTTGCGCAGCCAGGCGATCGTGTGGAGCGGCGAGCCGCGCGGATCCGGCAAATTGGGGTCGGCGCCGCGTTCGAGCAGCATCGAGGCGAGCTCGTAGTAGGCGTTGACGACGGCCATGCCGAGGGCGCTCGACCCGTCGGGTGCCACGTCGTTCACGTTGGCGCCGCGCGTCAGAAGCAGCGACGCGGTGTCGAGGCGCGCGTTCCTGACGGCGAAGAGTAGCGGCGTGAAGCCGCCGGTGGACTTGGCCGAGACGTTCGCTCCTGCCTCGAGCAGCACGGCGGCAGCGTCGGTGTTGCCCTCCGACGCCGCCCACATCAGCGCCGTCTGCCCGCGGTAGGGTTCGACAGCGTCGACCTTCGCGCCGCGCTGAAGCAGCAGGCGTACGGCGTTGGCGCGCCCGGACAGCGCCGCCGTCATGAGCATGGTCTGCCCTTCGAACGCCGTGGCGTTGGCGTCGGCGCCCGCCGCGATCAGGCGTTCCATGATCGGCGCGTTGCCGTTGAGCGCCGCGAAGTAGAGCGGCGGCACCTGGTACCGGCTGGACGCCTTCGCGCTGGCGCCGGCGCGCAGGAGCTGCTCCACGAGCGCCTGGTCGTTGCGCTGCACCGCCCAGTGCAGCGCCGTGGAGCCGTCGGCGGCCTGGCCGTTCACGTCCACGCGTTTCGCCAGCAGCGTCCGTACGGCGACGGCGTCCTGGCGTTTCACGGCGTCGATGAGATCGGCGGGCGACTCAGCCGAGGCGGGGCGGGCGGATGCCGCGAATCCCGTCAGGCAGCACACGACGACGAGTTGCGTGGCAAGAGGCATGGGGGACGTTCTGCCGCGCATTCTACGCTCCCGTGACGCGTTTTGACACGCCCGACCCGCGTCTGACGCGCTGGAGATTCCCGCGCCATTGTCACAGGCCGTCCGGGGGGTCACCCACGGCCAGGGGGCGACCAATCTTCCCGCTACCGTGAAGGTTGGTACCAGGAACACGCTCCCGGGAAAAGATCGCGTGATCGGCAGGGAGCCGACCCAAAAGTGGCTTACCGACCTGCCACACGTTCTGTGATGTGGTACGCCACCAGTTTGCCCACGACACCGTTAGAGAACTTGTAGTCGTGTACTTCCACTGAGAGATCCGCCAGCGCATGGCTCTTCCAGAGCCGCTGGAAGTCATCAAAGATCAACCGCTCAGCAGCAGCGTCGTACGGGATCCATAACCCGGTGGACGGTCGGCTCGGTCTGAGACGGATGTCACGTAAATAGTCTGCCGGTCTGATCTGGGATCGACCGCCTTGGCGCTCGAAGCAGGGAGCTAATTGAAAGATCACCGGCCCACTGCCGCTCGGTGGGAGCGTGACGGGTGGATTCACTGAAAGGCCGCACAGTGACGCCGCTACACTTGCGGGCGCCGCTTTCAACTCGCGGAGTTCTTGAGCCTGAGCCTGGGACACGAGCGCCCCAAGCCCTACCACTAGAACTGGAATGATGCGACGAGTCGTCTCTCGCATGGAGACACCGCCTTTCCGGTTCGTTTAGACACCGCACAATTCGCTTTGGCCTGGGTAAGAGCGTGCGTGAAGGGTCCGCCGCGCCAGCCGGTGCGGGTGTATCTTACTGCCGACCAGTTATAGATATCCGGTATAGACACGTGCAGCTGCCCCTTCGATCTTCCGTGGCCGCGCTGGCCGGACTGGCGCTCGCGCTGTCGGCCCCCGGCTCGCGCGGCCTCGCCCAATCGCCGGCCGGCGGGGGTGCGTCTCCGTCGGGACGTGGGGCCGCGTCGGCCCCGGTACGGGGAGCCGCGTCTTCCGCCTCCGCCAAGGCTGCGGCGGACAAGTCAGACCCGGCCGCAGTGCTCACCCGCTACTGCGTCACCTGTCACAACGAACGGCTGAAGACGGCGGGGTTCGCGATCGACCCCGCACAGTTGATCGCGCCCGCAGAGCACGCCGACGCCTGGGAGAAGGTCGTCAAGAAGCTGCGCACTACCTCGATGCCCCCGGCCGGTGCTCCTCGGCCCGACGACGCCACCTACGTTGCAACTGCCGTGGCGATCGAGTCGGCGCTGGATCGAGCGGCGGCGGCGCGCCCGCAGGTGGGCAAGCTGCCGCTGGCGCATCGTCTCAGCCGCACCGAGTATCGCAACGCCGTCCGCGATCTGCTCGCCCTCGGCGACCTCCCCCGGGAACTGAGCATCGACTACCTGCTGCCCGCCGACAACGTCAGCAGCGGCTTCGACACGATTGCCGATCTGCTGTTCGTGTCGCCGAGCGCCATGGAGCGCTACCTCGACGCGGCGCAGAAGATCAGCCGGCTCGCGGTGGGCGACACCACGATGCCGGTGCTCGTGAACATCCATCCGCTCGACCCCGAGCATCCGCAGGACGAGCGCGTGGACGAACTGTCGTTCGGCACCCGAGGCGGCCTGGCCGTCCGCAGCGACGTACCGGTGAACGGGACCTATGTCGTGAAGGTGGAGCTCGCCGGCAACCCGCGCGAACCGCACCAGCTCGAGGTGACGGTCGATGGCGCAAGGGTGAGGCTCGAGCCGGTCGGCGGCGTGCCGGGCGGCGGCCGGGGCGGCCGTGGGGGCGCGCCGGAGGCCCGCTTCGAATTCCCGCTGACGCTCGAGGCCGGGCCGCGGCTGATCGGCGTCGCGTTTCTGCAGCGGACGGAGGCCCGCGACGAAGCCACGCTGCGTCCGCGCACCCGGAGCCGCGGGACGCAGCCGGCGATCGCGTCAGTGACGATCAGCGGGCCGCACACGCCCACCGCGCCGGGCGATTCGCCCAGCCGGCGGCGCGTCTTCATCTGCCGCCCCGCGACCGCTGCGGACGAAGTGCCGTGCGCCACTCGTATCCTGTCGGCGCTGGCGCGGCGCGCCTACCGGCGTCCGGTGGGCGACGTGGACCTGCGGGATCTCCTGCCCTTCTTCACCGCCGGCCGCGCGGCGGGCAGCTTCGACCTCGGCATCCAGAAGGCGCTCGAGCGCATGCTGGTGAGCGCGCATTTCCTCTTCAGGATCGAGCGGCCCGTGATGGCCGGGTCTTCCGCCTCCGCTAAAGCTTCGGCGGACAAGCCGGACACGGCCAATGCTCCCTATCCGATCTCGGATCTGGAGCTCGCGTCGCGGTTGTCGTTCTTCCTCTGGAGCAGCATTCCCGACGACGAGCTGCTCGACGCCGCGGTGGCCGGACGGCTCAAAGACCCGGCGGTGCTGGATCGGCAGGTGCGGCGCATGCTCGCCGACGCGCGGTCGGCCGCACTGGTCACGAACTTCGCGGCCCAGTGGCTCTACCTGCGCGACATCGAAGCGAAGCTGCCGGATGAAGTGCTGTTCCAGGACTTCGACGAGACCCTCCGCGCCGCGATGGAGCGCGAGACCGAGCTCTTCGTAGCCAGTGTCTTCCGCGAGAATCGCAGCGTCGTGGAGCTGCTGACCGCCAACTACACCTTCCTCAACGAGCGGCTGGCGAAGCACTACGGCGTGCCCAACGTGCGCGGCAGCTACTTCCGCCGCGTTGCGCTGCCGGCCGGCAGTCCCCGTGGCGGCCTGCTCGGGCACGGCAGCGTCCTGACGATCACGTCGTACTCCACCCGTACGTCGCCGGTGCTGCGCGGCAAGTGGGTGCTCGAGAACCTGTTGTCGGCCGCGCCGCCGCCACCGCCGCCCAATATCCCGGCGCTGGAAACCACGGGCGCCAAGCCGGGCGAGCTGCTGACGATGCGCGAGGCGATGACGCGGCATCGCGCCAGCCCGGCGTGCGCCAGCTGCCACGCCCGGATGGACCCGATCGGCTTCGCCATGGAGCACTTCGACGCTGTCGGACGCTGGCGCGACACCGACGGCGGCCAGCCGATCGACGCGATCGGCGTCTTTCCCGACGGCACGAAATTCGACGGTGTGACCGGGCTGAAGCGTGAACTATTGCGTCATCCGGAGCAGTTCGCGGGCACGGTGGGCGAGCGTCTGCTCATGTACGCCATCGGGCGGAACCTGCAATACTATGACGCGCCCGCGGTGCGCGAGATCCTGCGCGGCGCCGCGCCCAGCCGCTACACGCTGGCGTCGCTGGTGCTGGGTGTGGTGAAGAGCAAGCCGTTCCTCATGCGGGAGCCGTCCTGAAGGAGGCCCTGTGACGTTCGTTGCAAAGAGAGCGCTGCCGCGGCGGACGTTCCTGCGGGCGATGGGGGCCACCGTCGCGCTGCCGATGCTCGACGCGATGGTGCCCGCCCTCAGCGCCGCGCCCAAGCCGGTGCCGCGCTTCGGCTTCATCTACATCGCCAACGGCGTCATCCAGAACCAGTGGATTCCGGCCACGACGGGCGCCGGCTTCGCGCTCACGCCCACGTTGCAGCCGTTCGCCGGCGTCCGCGATCAGATCAGCATCCTGAGCGGGATGTCGCACCTCCAGGCCGACACCTTTGGCGACGGGACCGGCGATCACCCGCGCGCGTCGGCGGTGTGGCTCACCGGCGTGCACGCCTACGACCGCACGCTGCCAGGCGTGGAAGTCCGGCTCGCCACCACGGCCGACCAGATGATCGCCAACGTGGTCGGGCGCACGTCGCGGCTGCCGTCGCTCGAACTCGCGGTGGATTTCCCGACGCAAGGGGCCTGCGACTCGGGCGACTGCTTCTACGTCAACACCGTGTCGTG